>NZ_JBICYR010000009.1:0-272772 GCF_043201175.1 Streptomyces sp. NPDC048337 | reverse complement strand
CTGCCGGGAACCCCCCCAAAGGAACGGGCCGGGTCAGAGACACATCCACGAGCCTGTCAGGGACCAGGCGACGGGCCGGGGGCGGCCCAACCCACATCAAACAGCGCCGAGAAGCCCATCCCGCGCCGCCGACGCGCCAGATCGCTACGCGCTCCCCACGTCTCGGCGTCCGACGGCCGCCTGGGGCCGATACCCGCACCAAAGGGCGGCTGGAAGCCCGTCGGAGGATGGCGGCGCGGCAGATCGCTACGCGCTTTGCACGTCTCGGCGTCCGACGGCCGCCTGGGGCCGATACCCGCACCAAAGGGCGGCTGGAAGGCCATCGGAGGATGGCGGCGCGGCAGATCGCTACGCGCTTCGCACGTCTCGGCGTCCGTCGGCCGCCTGGGGCTGATACCCGCACCAAAGGGCGGCTGGAAGGCCATCGGAGGATGGCGGCGCGGCAGATCGCTACGCGCTTCGCACGTCTCGGCGTCCGGCGGCCGTCTGGGGCTGGGTGGGTGGCGGAGGATCAGCCGGCGGTCTTCGGGGCGGCCTGCCACTCGCGGCCGATGCCCCTGATCAGGGCCGGGTAGACGCCGAGGTATCGGAAGGGCTTGATGGCTGCCATGTATACGGCGCCGAGCGGGCCGTTCGGTTTCACCAGGACGGTCATCTGGCCGCGGTAGCCGCCTGTTCCGTCCGGAACCCAGCCGATGTGCATCAGCCCGTGCACGGTCCGGTTGCCCATCTCGGCGACCCACTCGTCATGGGTCTGGTAGACGGACGTGAACGGGACCGCGCCGAGGTCGGCGCCGCGGGGACCCTCGCGGAGGTCCTCCGGCAGGCGGTCCCGGAGGGAGTGCACACGGGTGCCGACGCCGGCATCGGCCTTGTCCCAGCCGAGGAGTTTGCCGAGCTTCCAGCGGATCGCGAAGAGCGTGCGCACCACCGGGGAGGAGATGGGCTCGCCCGTGCCGTTCGTGAACTGGTCCACCAGTCGCGCGAGGTCGTCGGGACCGCCTGGTGTCGGCAGTGCCCATACGTCCTCCACCTGGAAGTCGCCGGCGATCTCGTGGATCCGCCAGGGACGGGAGGTGTGCGCGGTTGTGGGGAGTCTCATGTGTCGGCCCCTATCTATACGATGGCGTATAGATCAAAGCTAGCACTATCTATACGGCACCGTATAGACGAGGGGAGCACATCATGGGCGTGACGCGCACGCCTCGCGGCAAGTGGATCGAGGAGGGGCTCAAGGCGCTGGCGGCCGGCGGCCCGGAGGCCGTGCGGATCGAGCCGCTGGCGCAGGCGCTCGGCGTCAGCAAGGGCGGCTTCTACGGGTACTTCGACAACCGGGGCGCGCTCCTCACCGAGATGCTCGACACCTGGGAACGCGGGGTCACCGAGGCGGTGATCGAGCAGGTCGAGAGCGGCGGGGGAGAGGCGAAGGCCAAACTGGAGCGCCTCTTCGCGATCGCCGCATCCGCCGACGGCCCCACGACGGGTGTCGCGGCCGACCTCGCGATCCGCGACTGGGCACGGCGCGACGAAGACGTGGCAGAACGCCTCCGACGCGCCGACAACCGCCGCATGGACTACCTGCGTTCCCTGTTCCGCTCCTTCTGCCCCGACGAGGACGACGTCGAGGCCCGCTGCATGCTCGCCTTCTCCCTGCGCATCGGGTACTACTTCATCGCCGCCGACCACCCTGGCCGCTCCCGCGCCGAGGTCATGGCCCTGACCAGACAGTGGCTCCTCCGCTAACAGCCACCCCCATCCCCCGTCCGCTGTCCGCCATCCCCCGTCCGCCGTCCTGGGGCGCCCCTCCGCCACCCACCCAGCCCCAGACGTCCGCCGGACGCCAAGACGTGAGAAGCGCGTAGCGATCTGCCGCGCCGCCGTCCTCTGATCGGGCCGCCCTGTCAAGGGCGCTCACCTAAGCGCCCGAACCGCCTCCCCCAAGGCCTCCATCGCCCGCCCGAACGCCGCATTCGGGGGTGCCGCGTAGCCCACCACGAGACCCTCGCGGGGCGGTCCGGCTGCGGCGGGGTGCCGGTAGGAGGACAGGCCGTCCAAGGCCAGGCCCGCCGCGTGGGCCGCCCGCAGGGCCGGGGCTTCGCGGCCCGGGGGGAGTTCCACGACCGCGTGGAGGCCGGCCGAGATGCCGGTCACCCGGACCTCCGGGGCGCGGGCTGCCAGTACGGAGACCAGCTGGTCGCGGCGGTCGCGGTAGCGGCGCCGCATCCGGCGGACGTGCCGGTCGTAGCCGCCGCACTCGATGAAGTCGGCCAGCGCCAGCTGGTCCAGCGCACTCGCCCAGGACTCGCGGGCCCCCTTCGCCGCCAGGACGGGACCGACCAACTCCTCCGGGAGGACCAGCCAGCCGAGGCGCAGCGCCGGCGAGAGGCTCTTGCTGAGGGAGCCCGCGTACACCACGTGTTCGGGGGCCAGACCCTGGACGGCGCCGACCGGAGTAGGTCCAACACTCTGGGACCTTCCGGTTGGCGGGCCGTTCTCGCAGGTCAAGAGGGGTCCGGCATGGCTGCGACACCGAAGGTCAGCGATTTTAGGAATCCCTCGCACTCTAGGGAGGGGGTGAACACATCCACTCAGGTCAGCGCGGGCAAGGGATTGACTCACCAGACCGTGAGCGTGAAGGCATCCGCGCACGGCAGCGAAGACAGGCAACCGACTCCCTTCCCCAGGGGAGTGAAGGCATCTACCCACGCGGGCGCGTCCCGCTCAGCGAGCAAGGCAGACGACAGGCCAGAGGTGGACCTGTTGCTCAGGAAGTCAAAGATCGTCCGGGAAGGTGAGCGGGCCCTATCGCTGCGGGCTCAGGAGGAGCGCGGGCGGCACTGGGCGGATGAGCACGGCTACCGGGTCCGCAAGGTCTGGAAAGAGAACCTGTCCGCGTGGTCGGACGTTCAGCGCCCGAAGTACGACGCGGCCATGGGCGCTGTGCTGAACGGTGAGGTTCCCGCGCTGTGGGTGTACGCGCTGGACCGATTCAGCCGTAAGGGTGCTGAGGCGGTCGTCCCGATTCTGGGCAAGGCGCGGGTCATCTTCGATTACGAGCGTCTTGACTCGATGGATGAGCGCGACCGGCGTTGGATTATCGACCGTGCGGAGAATGCCCGCGAATACTCGCAGCGGCTTTCGTACAACGTGCGGAGCACGAAGACGCGTCAGCGGAACGAGGGGCGTTGGCTGGCCCGTGCCCCGTTCGGTCTGGCTGCCGACAAGGACACACGGAAGCTCTCTCCGAACCGCGTGAAGGTGCGGGGCAAGGACTATTCCCCGTGGGCCATCGTGGTCCGGATCTTCAAGGAGATAGCGGGCGGTACGTCGTCGCGTGCACTGGCCCGGAAGTTCAATGAGGAGGGGATCAAGTCAGCGACGGGCAAGAGTTGGCGTGCGGACAGTATCCGGGCGATCGTCATTCATCCGGTCTATGAGGGGTGGCTTACGGTTTCGCCGGGCGGGAAGTCTCACAAGGCCCCGACGCACTATTTCAACGACGCTGGGGAGCGGGTCCGCTGCGTTGAGTCGGGCGTGTTGAAGTCGATGATTGCGGCGAAGACGGCTGAGCGTGCCCGGCGTGTTCTCAGCGGGCATCAGATCGTTGACAACACTCCGCGTGTGGGTCGGGTGGCGCACTTGCTTACCGGCAAGCTCCGGTGTGCCGAATGTGGCTATGCCATGACCCTCAGCGGCAAGTCCTACAACTGTCAGATGCGTGCGAATGGCGGTGCGTGTGCTGCCCCGGCTTCTGTATGGCGTGACGCCCTTGAGCCGTACATCGTGGATCGCTGGATTGCGCGTATGGAGAATTCCGATGTTGACGACCCGCTGATGATTGCAGTTGCCCAGCGCTGGCAAGCACTCACCCGCCCCCAGGAGTCGGCGGAGATCCGAGAAGCAGGGGCGGAACTCAAGGCCGCACAAGAAGGGCTGGACAATTTCCACGCAGACGATCAGGCAGGCTTCTATTCGGGGCGTTCCGCGAAGTACCGGATTCCCGCGAAGGCAAAGGCTGAGGAGCGCCTGACGGCAGCAGAGGAGCGCGTCAACGAACTCTCCGGCGGACCGGTGGATATCAGCTTCCTCATGAACGGGATGGCCCGCGAAGCGTGGGAGGCGGCGGACGCTGCGCTCAGGCGTGACCTTCTCGGACTGGGCATCGACCACGTGACCGTGACGAAGGCACCCGGCCAGGGCGTGAGGTTCAACGGCAAGACCCGCTGCGGCATCGAGTGGGCCACGCCGGAAGGCGAAGAGGCGGAGGAGTCGGCAGACATGGCGCTAGCCGCGTAGGCAGCCGCCTGAGCCCCGAACAGGCCCCGTTGGTCCCTGACGACCGGCGGGGCTCTCTCGTGCCCGAAGGAAACCCCTCCGCTCCAGTGGTGACGAGTGGTGATTGCGGTGGTTCTTCGGGTTGCGGTTTGACCTGGGGATATTTACAGCTACGTAAGTTGCTCAACTTGCAAGGTTCCTGCTTACAGCGGGGATAGAGCTGTGTGTTTCTTGCTCAGTGTTTGCGAATCCCTTGAACGCGCCTTGCAGGACAGCGGGGCGAAGAGTTGCGAGAGGTCTGTTGTGGAGAATCTGAAGAGTTCCAGCGTGGGCGATTGGGCTGAACTGATCGGGGACGCCGCCCGGCGCTACCTCAGTCCGCCCGTTCTGTGGTGTCCCGCTTCCCGATGCTGGGTGGAAGGGAGAGCACCTTACCCGCCACTTGATCCGGCCCTCTGGCGGGTTCGTATGTCGTCGTTCCTGAACACGCTTGAGATGCACGCGGACGGTCCCGGAGAGTTCGGTATTGCCGAAGTGGGGAAAGCTCCGGTGCCCTCTCGCAACGTGTACCCCTCGTGGCAGCGCATGGCGCGGGAAGTCCGCTACGCGTCCGGCCCCGTCACACGGGACCTGAAAGAGGTCTTGTCCGGTGAACCGGCATTCCGCCGCGAGTCCGCCATGACTCCTGAGCGGTGGCTCTCTCTGTGCGAACAGTCGGAAGCCGCCTTCGTATCTCGCCGTGACCTGATAGCCGCTTTCCGGCACGACTGTCCGAACGCCGCTATTGGCGAGCGCGCCTTTCTGCTGCTGGCTCGCAATCTCTTCGGGCGGGATGGCCGTTTCGGTCCGAACGGCGCCCGTGGTCCGTGGGGGTTCCGGGTGCGCCTGCCCCGCTGACCAATACCTCACGTGAGTTGTTGCCCCGGCTTCACCGAACCGGGGCTTTTCTATGCCCTGAGACTGGAGGCACACTGTGTACTACAACCCAACTGGCGTGACTGAGAACGAGATTGACGCGCTTATTGACACCCCAGACGAACTGACTGAGCACAAAGACCCGGAGCTTGTCCGGGCATTCATGCAGTGGGACACCAACCGCTCAATGCAGGGTGAGAGCGGCCCTGTGGACGTGCGCGCTGGGTTCGTCCGTGGTGGCTACCGGCTGACAGCCGACCCGTTCCGGCCTCTGTGGGATTTCCCGCCCGCGCTGCGTGATGACGTGCTGCGCTCCCGCCTGATCATCCGTCGCCGTGAGGCTCGCCCCATGTCGTGGAAGACGAAGGGCGGCACTATCCGCGTGGTGGATGGCGTGAAGGTGTTCACGGGCGAATGCGAGGTGTGCGGCAAGACGTATGAGCAGCAGCGCCCCGAGGGGCAGAAGCGCCGTTGGCCGCTGATGTGCTCAGACGGGTGCCGGGCGGAGCGCAACCGGCAGCGTAAGCGTGATTGGGCGACGAAGAACCGCGCTGCCGCTAAGGCCGCGTAGACATTTACTAATCCCTTTGAAGGGGCTTCCGAGATTCTATCTCAGCCCCCAGCCGGCTCGGACCCCCAAAGCTTCCCGGTCCGGGCCTTTCTGTTGCCTTCAAGAGGATCAGCAAGGGGCCTTAGATGAGTCATGCCGAGATAGCGCGCACCGCCATTGAGAAGCGGGATGCCGCATCGCACAAGCTACGTGAACTTGCGGACGGAGCGCGGAACCGCAAGCTCACCCCCAATGAGCAGAAGGAGGAGGGCAAGCTACTCGACCAGATCAAGGAACACGACGACAACGCCAAGCGCCACATTGCGGCATCTGCCGCTGAGGAAATGGCGATGAGCGTCAGGTCTCCACTTCAGGAGATGGGTACTACGCGCAGCCTTTTCCCCGGTCGGGAGAGTGCCGGAGTTACGCCGGGCGATCTCATGAGCCGTTCCATTAAGTCGGCCCGTGGGATCACCACGACCGGCACCGCCAAGGCTTTCAGCCCGGAGCAGACTGCTAAGCAGTTCGTTGACCTCCTGGCCCCTCAGTCGGTCGTTATGGCGTCCGGTGTGAACCGGGTGCAGACGAACGCTGAAACCTACTCGTTCCCGGTTATCCGTTCCGACTTCACGGCCGGATTCGTTGGTGAGCTTGACGACCTGCCGACCGGCGGATTTGGTGCTGACCCGCTCAAGGTCACGCCGAAGAAGATCGCTGCTGCTGACATGCTGGCCAATGAGCTTGTGCAAGATGGCGGTTCTTCGTTCCTGAACCCCGTTGCGAAGTCGCTTATGCGGTCCGTTGCGCTGGGCTTCGACCGTGAGGCGCTGATAGGAACCGGCACCAGTAAGGGGTTCGTCGGCATTGCCAAGACCGCCGGAATCCAGACTCACGCGGTCACGGGCGGGCTCAAGGACCTTGACCCGTTCGTCACGGCATTTGGCAAGCTGGAATCGGTGAACGCAAAGGCCACGACCATTGTGATGAACCCAAAGAGCTGGACCACGCTTATGGCGCTGCGTGAGGCGACGGGCTCTCTTAAGCCGCTTCTGAGTGAGTCGGCCGGCTCGCCGACCACTGGCATTCAGCGGTCGATTCTGGGTGTCCCCGTGTGGCTTTCCCCGTTCTTGGCGGATACCGAAATCCTGACCTACGAAGCAGATCAGGTCTTCGCTGTGTGGCGCAAGGATGCCGGATTTGAGATCAGCGATCAGTTCGGATTCCTCAAGGACGGTACTGCCGTGCGCGCTATCGCTCGTGCCGCTATCGCTGTCCCGAATGCTGCTGCCGTCTGCAAGATCACCGTTTCCGCCTAAGAGGAGTTCAACCCATGTCTTTCTTCAACACTGATGAGCCGACCGTGACCGTTCGCATGATTGGTTACATGAGCTACGGCCCGACTGATGGCGGAATTCCGGCTCATGTTCTCCAGAACGGCGAGACGTACGACGTTCCGCAGTCTGAGGCGGATTGGCTGCTTGGCGCTGATCTCGCTGAGCGCGTCTAACCGTGTTCGTGGAATTGCTCTCGGGGGTGCGCATTGATGGTGCACCCCTGGGGGCGGGTATGTGTGTGGAGTGTCCCGCTGACGTAGGGGGGTACCTCACCGAAAAGGGGTGGGGGCGGAAGCGGGCGGCTGCCCACAAACTCAGTGACGGTCGTCCGGTGATCGCATTCAGGGTGCGTGAGATTCCCGGCACTGCTGAGGAGTTGAGCGATTGGTCATCGTGGATGCGCCCGGCGTGGATGCGACCGGATGGCCGGGCAGTGCTCAGCGGGGATGACAGGCAATGGATTCCGGCTCGCTGCCGGTCGTGTCAGCGCTTTGGATACAGGCTCAAGGATCGGTTGCCCCAATCTGCGCGACGTGATGAGCGCGCGGATTCATGGGTCATTGAATGCGAGCGTTGCCGCCCTGTGGATGACACATCATCAAGCGAATGAGCGCGCAGGCTCGCGCTGAGTGTCGCTGGCATAGGGCGTACGCGGGT
Source organism: Streptomyces sp. NPDC048337 (assembly GCF_043201175.1). Lineage (NCBI taxonomy): Bacteria > Bacillati > Actinomycetota > Actinomycetes > Kitasatosporales > Streptomycetaceae > Streptomyces > Streptomyces sp. NPDC048337. The sequence continues at coordinate 265,041 of NZ_JBICYR010000009.1, read as the reverse complement.
CGAAAGTTCGCAGAATTGGCGCTCAGCGATCCCGGTCCCAGCTCGGAAAACGCGTCCGTCCCGGACAAGCCTTTCCGGACTGTCCGCTAACTCAAGAGGGGGAACCCATGAGACGAAGGTGCGCGCACGCGCCGTGCGATGTGCCGATTCCTGCCGATGCTGACCGGCGCACCCGGTATTGCAGCGAGGCTCACCGCAAGGCGGCAGCCCGCGCCCGCAAGGCAACCGCGATGGCATCCAAGATCCGCCCTGAGCCCGTCTCCGGCGACGCGGAGCGATACCCGGCACTCCGGGCCGTCTGGGATGCGGTAGCCGCTCAGATCGTCGCTGAGGGCGTCACGGTGCCGGGCTCCTCCGGTATGCCCGTGGCTCACCCGCTCTTGCGCTTCCTGGGGCAACTCGACACGGCCCTGTCGGCACACGAGAAGACGGCCGATCCTGCTGCTTCGGCCGACCCCATCGACGCTGCCCGCGCGGCTGCCGTCGCCGCACTGGACGCGTACCGCAATGGCCAGTGACGAACTCCGCGCACTCTGCTGTGAGTTGGCCGAGCACGACACCCCGGAGCGCCACCCCTTGTGGCCCGTACTCGCCACGCTATACCGGCTCGAACTCGGCACCGCACCACAGCCGTTGGACCTATTCGCGGTCGGCTGCTGCCCCCGCCACTTCTGACCCTGCCTCCGATGGCTGCCCGCGCTGGGTGGTCGTCGGGGGCTTTCTGCGTTTCTGTGACGGTATGTAAGGGAAAATCGGGCATACATGGGCGCTGAGCCTCAGTCGGCGGGAACGCTGAGTGATCAAATGGCCTGTCGCCGGCCAAGTTGCGGGCGTACGCTGGCCGTACGGCTTGACTTCGTGCCAGGGAGCGCGCAATGACCGAACTGCCCACAGAGCTGACAACCGGCGAACGTATCCGCATCCTTCGGGAACGCCGTGGATTGAGTCGCCCCGTGCTGGCCGGTCTCGTCGGCCGTTCACCCGACTGGCTCAAGAAGATCGAGAACGGCGATCGCGAACTACGGTCGATCACACACCTTGTGCGCCTCGCGAACGCGCTCCACGTGCCGGACGTCGCGACCCTGACAGGTGGAGATCTGAGCATCCCTGCCGATGCGGTGGGCAAGCTCTCGCACGCTTGCGTTACGCCTATCCGGGCCGCCCTGCACGGCGTCTCGTTCGCTGCCGTACCGACCGTGGGCACGGTGACCCCTGAGGCCCTGAGAGGCCGCGTAGACGGCGCTTGGAGGCTGTGGCACAGCAGCACCCATCAGCGCACCGAAGTGGGGGCACTCCTGCCGGACTTGATCCGGGACGCTCACGCGTGCGTCAAGGCCCACCAGGGGGGCGAGCGACGAGCCGCCCACGCTGCTACCGGGGACCTGTACCGACTCGTTCAGCGCCTCTTGGCGCACATCTGCGAGCCTGAGCTGTACTGGCTCGCTCTCGACCGTGGACGCGCCCACAGCGAGGAAGCCGACCACCCCGTCTCGCTGGCTCTTGCTGCTTGGTCAACGGCCATCGGGCAACGGGCGGCAGGCTTCGCGGAGGAAGCGGTCCAGACTGACGAGGCAGGCATGGCGCTTCTCCGTGACCAACTGGAGGACGGGCCCGCCGAACTACTCGGCGCCTACGGTGCGTTGAATCTCCAAGCCGCCGTTTCGTGCGGTCTTGACGGCCGCTCCGGCGACGCTGAGCGCTACCTTGCCGAGGCCGATCGCACGGCCCGGCGGCTGCCCGCCGACTACACCCAGACCCAATCAGCGTTCGACGTGTCCAACGTCGCCGTTCACGGTGTCAGCGTCGGCGTGGGGCTGCTGACCCCTGGCGAGGCTCTGCGGCGTGCTGAGGGCATCGCCCCCGAGGGGATCGCGTCTCTTGAGCGTCGCTCTCGTCTGCTGCTGGACATCGCTGCCGGACATGCTCAGAAGCGGGAGACTGCGGCAGCCGTGCACTACCTGAGCCATGCGCACCGTGTGACGCCTGAAGGCATTCGATACATCCCCATGGCGCGCGGTCTCGCTGCCCAACTCGCGAAGACGGCATCCGGCCCCCTCAAGGGCGAGGCGGTCGCGCTCGCTGAGGCGGTCGGCGTGGTCGCTGCGTAGCCCAAACGGGTAGGGGGACAGTCTGTCCCCCTTGCCAACTCCTGCGCCCCCTACGGTCCTTCGAACCTGATGAGACCTAGGGGGCGCAGTCATGAGCAGCGCGGCGGACGACGTGGCAGAGCTGGGCGCGGCGATAGGGCGTCGTGACTTCCACCGGCTCCGGCCCGAGGGCGAGCGCGGCTTTCGGGCGTCCTTCACGCCGGAGGAACGGGCGCTACTCGATGCGGGGTTTACCGAAATCCTTGCCAAGCGCGAGGCCCGTGAATGGGTTCGCGCCATACGGGATGCCGCACCCCAACTCGTACAAGCAGCCTTAGAAGCCGCCGAAAAGGAGATGGCCAATGCGCAGCGACCGGCCGAAGCTGACCACGATTCCCGCTGACGCATACTGGCCCAAGGGGAATGCAGTGGAGCCCTCCAACTCTCGACCGGACTCTGACCCGGACAACTGGTGTCTTGAAGGCTTGGACATCCCACGCGACATCAGGGCCACTTTCGCCAGACTCGTCCCTGAAATCGACACGCTCCCTTGGGACGACGGCGCGATGTGCAATCTCCGCGTGAACCACAGTGGGCACCACGTAGGCCACCTCGCCGCATCCCGCGACACAGGGGACGAAGGCCGTGTTGCCTTGTGGCTCCACTGGGGCGAGGGCAGGCCACCGTTCGTGAGAGCCATCCCGTTCTGTGCGCACACCACGTGTGAGCACCCTCGGGACTACTACTGCGTTGGTTGCTTTATGCCCGCTGGGCATGAAGGCGCACACCAGGCGATGTGATGGCCAAACTAACCGCCCGGGAGATGAAGGAAAACCGCGACTATATAGCCGCTCACGAAGACAAGCTCAGGAATCGGCTTGCCAACGGTGAGACCTACGTGCAGTTGTCTGCACAACTTGGAATCAGCGAAGGCGTACTTCGCCGCATGTTGGAAATCGTCCTGCCTGGAAGGAACGTACGTGCCCACCCCCCTTGTATCTGTCAGGATCGAGCGCCCCGCACAGTGCGATTCGTGGGTCAAGCTGTACCCGAATCAAGTGGCGGCCGTACGGCGAGGAATTCGGGGCACGCGGCGTTATGACGAGTGGGTCAACGAGTCTGCGACATGTGGGCTGGCGTACGGGCACGCGGGTTGGCATGAAGCCGGAATGCGTCCGAACCGTCCCGAGGATGGGGGCGGGGAAATCGGCATCCGCTGGAACACCAGCAACGGCCGCGTGAACGGCTGCCAGGTGGTCCTACTCGAACCCCTCGCCGCCGGTCGGGCCTGATCGGGTGCGAGGACGGGGGCACCGCCAGCGGCCCCCGAGAAGCCCCGTTCGTGCGTCTCCCCCGGCGTACGGGCGGGGCTTCTTGCTGCCCTGAACTGGGCACTTTTCAAGTTGCCAGGGTGTAGGGTCCACCGGCTTGCGGTCGTAGCGGAACTCTCCGTCGTAGTCGTCCTCCACGATCAGCCCGCCCGCGGTACGCGCCCACTCCACGGCGGCGGCCCGCCGCGCCGGCAGCAGGCGGCCGCCGGTCGGGAACTGGTGCGCGGGGGTGAGCAGCAGGGTGCGTGCCCGGCCCGGGACTTCGTCGGTCCGGGCGCCGTCCTCGTCGACGGCGACGGGGTGCGGGCGGACGCCGGCGGCGTCGAGGATGCCGTGGTGAAAGGGGAGCCCGTACGCCTCGACGGCCCAGTCCCGGGGCCGGATCGAGGCGAGCAGGCGCAGGCCGTTGGCGAAGCCGGAGCAGATGACGATGTTCTCCGGGCCGGTACGCACGCCCCTTGCCCGGGACAGATAGCCCGCCAGTGCCCGCCGCAGCTCCGGGCGGCCCCGCGGATCTCCGGGCCCGAAGGCCTCGGTGGGCGCCTGGGCGAGGGCCCGGCGCGCGCTGGCGGCCCAGGGGCCGCGCGGGAAGGAGGCCGGGTCGGGCTTGCCCTGGAGCAGGTCGTGGCGGGGGCCCTCGGGGGCGGGCCCGGCGGTGGCGGCCGGTGCGGCCGCGGCCGCCACGCCTTCCGCGACGCGGGTGCCGGAGCCCTGACGGGCGGTGAACCAGCCCTCGGCAACCAGTTCCGCGTACGCGTCGGCGACGGCGTTACGGGCCAGCCCGAGGTCGGCGGCGAGCGTCCGGTAGGGCGGCAGCCTCGTCCCGCCCACCAGCCGACCACTGCGCACGGCGCCCCGCAGCGCCTGGGCCAGGGCAGTCCGCCGGGCGCCGCCGACGGGAAGCTCCAGATGCAGATCGGCACCGCCGCCGGTGCCGGGGCCGGGGCCCGAGTCGAATCCGGCACCGCTGCCGGTGCCGGCGCCCGCGCCGGAGTCCGACTCGGTGCCCCCGCCCTCGGAGTGGGAAAGGCTCATGCCTGCGATCCCGCCGCGAATACCGTGTGCGTGGCCGTCAGGAAGTGGCGGACGGTGTCCCGTTCGGCGGGGGTGAAGGAGTCCAGTACCCGGAGCAGCCCGTCGATCAGGGGGCCGAAGAACTCCCGGCCCAGGCGGATCGCCTCCGGCTCCACCCGGAGCAGGATGCGGCGGCGGTCGCGGTCGTCGCGGACCCGCGCCACGTGGCCGAGCCGCTCCAGCCGGTCGATCACGGCGGTGGTGCCCGCCGAGTTGAGGCCGAGCCGGGTGCCGAGCAGGCCCGCCGTGGCCGGCTCGCCCGCGCGGGCCGCGTCCAAGAGGCAGATCAGGGCCCGTACGTCGGTGGGGTGCATGCCGTTCCGGGTGGCGAACTCCCCCTGGCGCAGCCCGAATTCGACGGTCACCGCGCGCAGCAGATGCGCCAGGTGCAGGTTGTCGGGTTCCCGGCTGTCGTCCACATCGCCTCCGCCTGATATCCCTCGCCAAGCGAGATTATCGCCCGCTGAGATATCGGAGCCACCCATGCCGCCGGCCGCGGCCCGCGCAGCCGCGATGAGATCCTTCCGCACGGCCTACGACCAGGTCCTCGAGCAGCGGTGGCCCGACCCGTACGAGCCGGTCGACCTGCCCACCCCCTGCGGGATCACCCGCGTCAACAGCTGCGGCCCGGCGGACGCGCCGCCGCTGGTCCTGCTCCCCGGCGGCGGGGCGACGTCCACCGTGTGGGGAGCCTGCGTCGCGGCCGGACTCGCCCGCAGCCACCGCGTGCACGCGGTCGACCTGGTCGGGGACCCCGGACCCGGCGTCCCCGCGCCGGGGCGGCCGGTACGGGCCGTCGCGGACCTCATCGGCTGGCTCGACGCGGTCCTGGACGTCCCCGGCGTCTCGCACCATGCGCGTCCCCTCACGGCGGCCGCGGAGATCGCCCGGTGCCTGGCGGTGGCGGACTAGGTGGCGTCCCGGCGGTCTTCGCGAGGCGTGGCGCAGCCAGGCGGACCTCGACGCCCACCTGGCGCTGCCGCACCTCCGCGACTTCTGGGAGCGGCGGATGGACTACCTGGCGAGTGACCTCGAGCTCCGCTTCCTGACGATGCGGAGCCCGTACGACAAGGCCTAGCGGGCGCCGGTGGCCGTCCGCGTCCGCTACCCCTTGCGGGACAGGGCGTCCCGGACGGCCTCCTCGGAGCGGGCGACCACGGCCGTGCCGTCCTCGGCGGTGATGATCGGGCGCTGGATCAGCTTGGGGTGCGCGGCCAGATGGGCGATCCAGCGGCCGCGCGCCTCGTCGGTCTCCTCGCGCGGCAGCTCCCGTACGCCGGTCTCCTTGGCCAGCGGGTCCGAGGTGCGGGTGATGTCCCACGGCTCCAGCCCGAGGCGGCCGAGCACCTCGCGGATCTCGTCCCCGGAGGGCACGTCCTCCAGGTACCGGCGCACGGTGTAGTCGGCGCCCTCCGCGTCGAGCAGGGTCAGCGCGCCGCGGCACTTGGAACAGGCGGGATTGATCCAGATCTCCATGCCCGCCAGCCTATCCAGAACCCCTCCCGGCGCCGGTCTGGCCAGGGCCTTTGTCAGTGGCCCCCGGTAAAATCGAGGGAGAACGACAGGAAGCCAACTACCGTTTGGGAGGCTGTAGATGGCCACTGCCACCACCATCCAGCACGTCAAGAAGAAGCCGCTGCCGGCGGGCCTGCCCCGCGAGTGGTACGAGAGCCACAACCGCCGCCTGAAGGCGATGCGCCTGGCGATATCCCTGCTCGACTCGGGGACGTATGACGCCCGGCGCGCGACCAACCGGAAGATCCGGACGATGGCCGTCCGGACCGGCATCCACCGGCCGTCCAATGTCACCTGCAAGATGGTGCGCGCCTTCATCCAGGAGCAGTGACAGTCGGTCATCAGCCACTCCGTGCCGATCGGCAAGACCGGCAAGACCGGCACGGAGTGGTCATCCGTCCAGGCGGAGCAGCAGGAGGGCCACGTCGTCGCGGGGGCCGCCGTTCGTGAAGGCCGCGAGGTCCCGCCAGATCGCCTGGGCCAGGCCGGCCGGATCGGTCGACAGTACGGGGACCCGTGCGGCCAGCGGGTAGAAGTGGCCCGCCGCGTCGCGGGCCTCCGTCACGCCGTCGGTGTGCAGCAGGAACCGGTCCCCGAGGCGCACCGGCAGCTCCGCCACCGGCGGGGGGAGCGTCCCCGCGAGGCCCAGGCCCAGGGGCGGCCCCGGCTCCACGGCCACCTCCTCGACCTGCGGGCCGCGCAGGCGCAAGGCGGGCGGGTGCCCGCACGACATGATCCGTACGAGGTCCAGCCCGGGCGGGAACTCCATCAGCACGGCCGTCGCGAACAGTTCGGGGTGCTCCACGGCAGCGGCGGTCGCGTCCGCCGTCAGCCGCCGGTCCAGGCGGGCCGCGACCGCCGACAGCTCCGCGTCGTCGAGCACCGCCTCGCGGAAGGCCCCGAGCAGCGCCGCCACCGTGCCGACCGCCGCCAGGCCGTGCCCCTGCACGTCCCCGACCAGCGCACGCACCCCGTACGGCCCGGCCCGTACGTCGTACAGGTCGCCGCCCACCAGGGTGCCGCGCTGGGCCGCCCGGTAGAGGCCGGAGCAGGCCACCGGACCCACACGTTCCGGCACCGGCGGGAGGACCGCCAGCTGCGCCGCCTCCGCCACCGTCCGTACGCTGACCAGCTGGGCGTCGCGGCGCCGCCGGACCCAGGCGATCACCACGCTCAGCAGTCCGACGGTGGCGACCGTGGCCAGGTCGGTGCCCCGGGCGTGGGCGATGCCGAGGCTGGGCACGCCCAGCAGCAGGAGCACGACGCCGGCGAAGAACGCGGTCCCGGCCGCCCCGTACGCGAACGCGGCCACCGGTGGCAGCCCGGCGAGGAAGTAGCCGAGCTCCACGTCACCCGGGGTGAGCCCCTGGGCGAGGACCAGCCCCACGAGGGCCACCGCGGGCGCGAACCGGGCCCAGCGCGGCGGCGGCTCCCCGCGCAGCCAGCCCGGCTCCCCGCGTCCGCGTCTCACCCCTCCACCCTGGTACGGGGGCGGGGCCCGCGCACCCCGGACCGGTCTGCCGGGTGGCCCCGTACGGCCGGTGCCACGACAGTGGTGGCGTGACGGGAAACGAAGGCTCAGGCGAGGCCCCGGCCCCGACGCGGGCGCACATGGAGGCCCACGGCGGCGGTGGCGGCGGCACGCAGAGCGGGGAGATCAGCACCCGGCTGAACTGGCTGCGGGCGGGGGTGCTCGGCGCCAACGACGGGATCATCTCCACGGCCGGCCTGGTGGTCGGCGTGGCCGGGGCCACCACCTCGCGCTCGGCGATCCTGGCGGCGGGGGTCGCCGGGCTGCTGGCGGGGTCGCTGTCGATGGCGGCGGGGGAGTACGTGTCGGTCAGCTCCCAGCGGGATTCGGAGCGGGCGGCGCTGGACCTGGAGCGGCGGGAGCTGGCGGAGGAGCCGGAGGCGGAGCTGGCGGAACTCACCGAGCTGCTGATGGGGCGGGGGCTGAGCCGGTCGCTGGCGCGGGAGGCGGCCGAGCAGCTGACGGAGCGGGACGCGTTGCGGGCTCACGCCCGGGTGGAGCTGGGGATCAACCCCGACGAGCTGGCCAATCCGTGGCATGCGGCGCTGGCCAGCCTGGTGGCCTTCACGGTGGGGGCGTTGCTGCCGCTGCTGGCGATCGTGCTGCCGGGGCCGTCGGAGCGGGTGCCGGTGACCGTGGGGGCGGTGTTGTGCGCGCTGACCCTGTGCGGGGTGATCAGTGCCCGGCTGGGCGGAGCCCCTGCGCTCCGCGCGGTCGCCCGGAACGTGGCCGGTGGCGCCCTGGCCATGGCCGTCACCTACGCGGTGGGCACCTGGCTCGGCACCACCTGACCCCCCCCGGCCCACCCGGTGCTCCGCTCTGCCCCGCACACCGCGCCTCAAACGCCGGCGAGGCTGGGTTTGGTGCGGCTGGTTGGGCCCGCCCGCCTTAAAGATCGGGGCTCCGCCCCGCACACCGCGCCTCAAGCGCCGGCGGGGCTGGGTTTTGGCTGAGGGGTGCTCTCAGGTGGAACCGCCGTGCAGGGGCGGTTTCAGCCTCGCCGGCGTTTGAGGCGCGGGGGCTCGGGGGCGGAGCCCCCGCAGCGGCGCCGCACTCGGCAAGCCGGCCCCGCCGCGCCGCGGCCCGGCAGGATAGGGGCATGCGTATCGCGGTCACCGGTTCCACCGGGCTCATCGGCAGCGCCCTCGTGCGGTCCCTCCGGGCGGACGGGCATGAGGTGGTGCGGTTCGTGCGGCGGGCCGCCGCCGCGGCGGACGAGGCGCGGTGGGATCCCGCGCGGGGGTACGTCGACCCCGACGGGCTGGCCGGTTGCGGAGCCGTCGTGCATCTGGCCGGGGCCGGGGTCGGGGACCACCGGTGGACGCCCGCGTACAAGAAGGAGATCCGCGACAGCCGGGTCCTCGGCACCTCCACCATGGCCCGGGCGCTCGCCGCCCTCGCGCAGCCGCCGCAGGTGTTCGTCGTCGGATCCGCCGTCGGGTATTACGGGGACGCCGGCGACCGGGTCGTCGACGAGGGCTCCCCGGCAGGGCACGGCTTCCTCGCCGAGGTCTGCGTCGAGTGGGAGGCGGCCGCGGAACCGGCCCGCGCGGCCGGGATCCGTACCGCCTTCGCCCGTACCGGCCTGGTCGTCGCCCGGGAGGGCGGGGCCTGGGGGCGGATGTTCCCACTGTTCCGCGCCGGCCTCGGCGGCCGGCTCGGCAACGGCCGCCAGTACTGGCCGTACATCTCCCTCCGGGACCACATCGCGGCCCTGCGGCACATCATCGACACGCCCGGCATCGAAGGCCCGGTCAACCTCACCGCCCCCGAGCCGCTGACCAACCGCCAGGTCACCGCGGCCATGGCCCGCGTACTGCACCGGCCCGCCGTGCTGCCGGTACCGGCGGTCGCCCTGCGCATCGTGCTCGGCGAGTTCGCCTCGGACGTGCTGGGCAGTCAGCGGGCCCGCCCCACCCGGCTGCTGGAGTCGGGCTTCGTCTTCCGGGACCCCGGCGTCGAGCAGGCCATCCGGGCCGCCCTCCCCCGCACGTAGCAGTCCCGTGCGACCGCCGTGCGACCGTTCGTGACCCGGATGCGACCGCTGTGCGACCGGAGATGACCGTAATACCCCACCGAACTCGGGTTCCCCTGGAGCCGGTTGGGGGAAGGAGGATTCCCACACAGCCGCGCCGACCTCGGGGAGGGGCACGTGCTCAATGCGGACGTCGTCATCGTAGGAGCCGGAGTCTCAGGACTCGCGGCCGCGCACCACATGATCGCAGCGGGGGTCGCGGTCACCGTTCTGGAAGCCGCGGACGACCCCGGCGGCCGGATGGCCACCGTCTCGGCCGACGGGTTCCGGCTGGACCGGGTCGGGCAGCTGCTCCACACCTCGTACACGGAACTCGGCCGGACCCCCGGCCTGTCCGGCCTGCCCCTGCGCTCCTTCGCGCCCGGGGTCCTGGTCCACACCGACGGCAAACAGCTCCGGGCCGGAGCCCTCACCCCGGCCCGCGCCCTCGCCAGCGGCTCCCTCGACCAGGCCCGGCTCAGCGCCGCCCTCGGCCGGCTCGCCGCCCTGCCCGAGGAACGCCTGCTCGCCCGTCCCGAACGCACCGCGCTCGCCGCCCTGCGCTCCCGCGGCCTGCCCCCGCGCACCGTCAACGGCGTGCTCCGGCCGCTCCTCGCGGCCCTGCTCCGCGACCCGGAGCTCACCACCTCCAGCCGCGTCGCCGACCTCGCCCTGCGCGGCTTCGCCCGCGGCCGCCTCGCCGTGCCCGAGGGAGGCGCGGCAGCCCTGCCCGAGCTGCTCGCCGCCGCCCTGCCGCCCGGCACCGTCCGGACCGGGGTCCGGGTCCGGTCGGTGGCGACCAACCTGGTCACCACCGAGGAGCACGGCGACTTCGGCTGTCGCTCCGTCCTCCTCGCCACCGGCGCCCGCGCCGCCGCCGAACTCCTGCCCGGCCTGCGCGTGCCCGGCTTCCACGAGGTCACCGTCCTGCACCACGCCACCGCCGCACCCCTGCCCTGGGACGGCTCGCTGCTGCTCGACGCGGACCCCAAGTGGCCCGTCTCCCACACCACCGTCATGAGCGCGGTCGACCCGACGCGGGCCCCGGCCGGCCGCGGCCTGGTCACCACCACCGTGCTCGGCCCGCCACCACCCCCGCGTACGGTCGCCTCGCGCCTCGCCCGTCTCTACGACACCGCCACCCGCGACTGGGAACTGCTGGCCCTCCACCACACCCCGGAGGCCGTCCCCGCCATGCCCCCGCCCCACGACCTGCGGCGCCCGGTGCGCGTCCTGGCCGGGCTCTACGTGTGCGGGGACCACCGGGACACCAACACCGTCCAGGGAGCCCTGCGTTCCGCCCGCCGCGCCACCACCGCCGTCCTCCGCGACTTCGGCATCCCGCTCCCGACCGCCCCGGAACCAGCCCTTCCGATGGCGGCCTGAACAGGCTCAAGCGCCGGCGGAGACGGACTGCCCGAAGGGCAAGTTCCAGCCCCGCCGGCGCTTGAGCTGCGTTGCCGGGGGCGGAGCCCCCGGCAACGGCGCCGCAGGCTCACGACAACGCCGCCACCCGATCCCGGTACGTCCGCACGGCAGACGCGTCCCGATACGGCTCCAGCCTCCGCTCGAAGTCCCGTACGTACTCCACCGCCCGCACCGACCGCATCTCCATCGCCTGCTGCGCCGCCTCCGCCCCCAGCGCGCACGCCTGGTCCAGCTCGCCCAGCCCCAGCCGCGCCGTCGCCAGCACCACCCGGCAGAACAGCCGGGACCGCGCGTACCCCGGCGCCCGCAACTGCAGGGACCGCTCCGCGTGCTGCGCCGAGGCCCGGTACTGCTGGAGGTCCCGGTGGCAGTGCCCGAACTCGTCCGCCAGCTGTGCCTCGTCGTAGAACCGCGCCCAGTGCGGTACGTCGTCCCCCGGCCGGGCCGCGCCCAGCGCCCGCTCGGCCCGCACCAGCGAGGCCGTGGCCGCCCGCACCTCGCCGAGGACCGCGTGCCCGCGCGCCTCCGCCGAGTGCAGCAGGGCCTGCACCACCGGCGGGGGACCGGAGCCGACGCCCTGCTGGGCGACGCGGGCCAGCTGCACCGCCTCCCGGCCGTGGCCCAGGTAGACCGCCTGCCGGCTCATCGTGACCAGCACGTACGACCCGTACGGCCGGTCGCCCGCCGCCTGCGCGAGCCTCAGCGCCTGCACGAAGTACCGCTGGGCCAGCCCGTGCGCGGCGATGTCGTACGAGGTCCAGCCCGCGAGCCGGGTCAGGTCGGCGGCGGCGGAGAACAGCCGCCGCCCGGTGGTCTCGCCGTAGGTCCCGCGGAGCATCGGTTCGGCCTCGTGCTCCAGGTAGCGCACCAGGGCCTGCCGGGCGTGCCCGCCGCCGTAGGCGTGGTCCAGGGTGCGGAACAGCTCGCTCACCGAGCGCAGTGCCGCGATGTCCCCGCTCGTCACCCGCTGCCCCGGTCCCCGGTCGATCTGCCGCTGGCGGGGCACCGAGGACCGCCCCTGGACGGGGACGCGGGCCGCGGCCGACGGTGCCGTCGGATGGGCGCCGCGCCCCACCCGCTCGTCGGCCCGCCCGATCAGCCAGTCCCGGCTGGGCACGACCAGCCCGGCCGGGGTGAAGGCGATCTTCCGCAGTTCGGCGTGGGAGCCGGAGTCCTTGCGCCACAGCCCGCTCGCGATGTCCACGGCCTCCTCCGGGGTGGCCGCGAACTCCAGCCCCGCGTACACGGGCGCGCAGGCGTCCAGCCCCAGGTCCTGCGCGGAGAGCCGTCGCCCCAGCCGCCGGGTGAAGACCTCCGCGATCAGCGCGGGGGTCGTGCCGCGCGGCTGCTGCCCGCGCAGCCAGCGGGTCACGGAGGTCTTGTCGTACCGCAGGTCGAGACCGTGCTCCAGGCCGAGCTGGTCGACTCGGCGGGCGAGCCCGGCGTTGGAGAACCCGGCTTCCGCGATCAGCGCCGCGAGCTGCCGGTTGGGGACACGCTGGGCAGGTCGTTCCGTCATCGGCTCCACGGTTTCCTGACGTGACGGACCGGGGTCCCGGCCCTGTGAACGGCGCGAATGTAGCGGCGAACTCCCCTCTTGCCGTCCTCTCTGTCCCACATTCATCCGATCGTGTGCAGAATCGGTAGGACTCTTTACGGACCGACCCCCTCCGCACGCATAGGCTGCGGGCCATGACCCGCCGGCCCCACGGGGCGCACCTTCCCGAGGAGCGTCCCGAATCCACCGCTCCGCTGCCTCCGCCCGAGCTGACCGAGGCGGAGTGCCGGCGGTGCGGGACCTACATCGCGGGGCTCGACGGGCGGTACGCCTGCGGGGTGTGCGGCTGGGTCAACGACCACTCGGAGGGGCACCGGCGGCTGCCGCGCGAGGACGAGGACCCGGACCGGCCGCCGAAGGGCCGGCGCCGCCCGAGGCAGCTTCCCGGTCCACCCGTCGAAGAGCCCGTCCCGGAGCCCGTCCCGGAGCCCCCGGAGGGACCCCGGGAGGGGCCGCCGTACCCTTGCTGAGTGCGATACGTGCACACAGCAGGTTCAACGAGGAGGCGCTGCGGTGGCTGAGCTTGGGTTTGTCCATCTGGGCTTCGGGCCGGACGGCTACGTCGAGTACACCGAGGCCTGGGACGAGCAGCGCCGGGTGCACGCCGCCCGCTTCGCGGACGAGATAGCGGACACGTGCCTGCTGCTGGAGCACGAGCCCGTCTACACGGCCGGCCGGCGCACCGACCCCAGCGAGCGCCCGCTCGACGGCACCCCCGTCATCGACGTGGACCGCGGCGGCAAGATCACCTGGCACGGCCCGGGCCAGCTCGTCGGCTACCCGATCATGAAGCTGCCCCGCCCGGTCGACGTGGTCGCCCACGTCCGCCGCCTGGAGGACGCGCTGATCCGCACGGCCGCCGACTTCGGCGTGGAGACCACCCGGGTCGAGGGCCGCTCCGGTGTGTGGGTCCTCGGCGACCCCGTCGAGGAGCGCCCGAAGATCGGCGGCCTCTCCCTCGACCTCGACCCCCGGATGCACGACGACGAGTTCGACGCCCGGCTGAACGGCCCCGAGTACGCCCCGTCCAACGCCGGCCAGCGCCGCGAGGACCGCAAGCTCGCCGCCATCGGCATCCGCGTGGCCAAGGGCGTCACGATGCACGGCTTCTCGTTCAACGTGAACCCGGACAGCACGTGGTTCGACCGGATCATCCCCTGCGGCATCCGGGACGCCGGTGTGACCTCGCTCTCGTACGAGCTGGGCCGCGACGTCACCATCGCCGAGGTGCTGCCGGTCGTCGAACGCCACCTGAAGGACGTACTGGAGCACGCGGAGCTGCGGCCCCGCGCGATCGAGTCGGCCGCTGGCGCCTAGCGGCGGGGGAATGCGTCCGGCCCCGCACCGGTTGGCCGACGTAAGAGCGTACGAAATTACGGGCGTACCCTGGTGGGCGCCGAAGAATCAAAGTCACAGGGAGCCGGTCGTGTCCGCAGTCGCACCCGACGGACGCAAGATGCTGCGCCTGGAGGTCCGGAACAGCCAGACCCCCATCGAGCGCAAGCCCGAGTGGATCAAGACCCGGGCGAAGATGGGTCCCGAGTACACCAAGATGCAGGCCCTGGTGAAGGGCGAAGGACTGCACACGGTGTGCCAGGAAGCCGGTTGTCCGAACATCTACGAATGCTGGGAGGACCGCGAGGCCACCTTCCTCATCGGTGGCGACCAGTGCACCCGGCGCTGTGACTTCTGCCAGATCGACACGGGCAAGCCCGAGGCCCTGGACCGGGACGAGCCGCGCCGTGTCGGCGAGTCCGTGGTGACCATGGACCTGAACTACGCCACCATCACCGGCGTCGCGCGCGACGACCTCCCGGACGGCGGCGCCTGGCTGTACGCGGAGACCGTGCGCCAGATCCACCAGCAGACGGCGGGCCGCGAGGCCGGCCACACCAAGGTCGAGCTGCTGGCCCCCGACTTCAACGCGGTCCCGGAGCTGCTGGAGGAGGTCTTCGCCTCCCGTCCCGAGGTCTTCGCGCACAACGTCGAGACCGTGCCCCGGATCTTCAAGCGGATCCGCCCCGCCTTCCGCTACGAGCGCTCGCTCGAGGTGATCACCAAGGCCCGCGCGTACGGCCTGGTCACCAAGTCGAACCTGATCCTCGGCATGGGCGAGGAGCGCGAGGAGGTCTCGCAGGCCCTGAAGGACCTGCACGAGGCCGGCTGCGAGCTCATCACCATCACCCAGTACCTGCGGCCCTCGCCGCGGCACCACCCCGTCGAGCGCTGGGTGAAGCCGGCCGAGTTCGTGGAGCTGGCGAAGGAGGCCGAGGAGATCGGCTTCTCCGGTGTGATGTCCGGCCCGCTGGTCCGGTCCTCGTACCGCGCCGGGCGCCTCTACCAGCAGGCGATGGAGAAGCGCGCCACGGTGTGACGCGGGCTACCACACGGACTGTGTGAACTCACGCACAAAGTCTTACCAACGGGTAACACCGCATCGACGCGGCCCCTAGGCTCATTCAAGGAAGAGCCCGGTGGGCCGCGTCAATGTTTCATCACGTTTGACCGCCAGGTCATGCGCTGGTAACACCAATCAGTGACGCTGTATCCACGCACAGCAACGCACCGCCATCGCACCGCCGACGTGAGTTCCGTGAAAGGGATCGACATCATGCAGGCCGCGCCCGTACGCGCCATCGCCATCCCGTCCTTGTCCGACGCCTTCCGGGGCATCGAGTCGCTGCTCATGAGCGGCGCCCGCCGCAACGCCTGGACGGCGGTGCTCGAGGACCGCCGCAGGGCCAAGGACCGGGTCGAAACCGAACACGTACTTGAGGCCGCGGCGACCCGGACCCCGCAGGCCACGTAAACTTCGCTCTATGGCGAGGAAGTCAAACGCAGAGACTGCTGCGAACCCCGGGCGACTGAAGCAGATCGCCCTGACCTACAAGATGACGCGCAAGGCCGACCCGAAGGTCGGTCTGATCGTCGCGGGCGTGGGAATCGTCACCTTCGGTGTCTTTCTTGCGATCGGCTTCCTGATCGACCACCCGGTCTACCTGGGCATCCTGGGCTTCCTGGTGGCGTTCCTGGCGATGGCGATCGTCTTCGGGCGACGGGCCGAGCGGGCTGCCTTCGGGCAGATGGAGGGCCAGCCGGGCGCGGCCGCGGCCGTACTGGACAACGTAGGCCGGGGCTGGACGACCACCCCCGCCGTCGCGATGACCCGGCAGCAGGACATCGTCCACCGCGCGGTCGGCAAGGCCGGCGTCGTGCTGATCGCCGAGGGCAACCCGAACCGCGTGAAGCCGCTGCTCGCGAACGAGAAGAAGAAGCTGGCCCGGATCATGCCGGACGTGCCGGTGCACGACTTCATCGTCGGTACGGGCGAGGGCGAGGTGCCGCTCAAGAAGGTGCGCACCACCCTCCTCAAGCTGCCGCGCGTGCTGGCCGGCCCCCAGATCACCGAGGTCAACGACAAGCTGCGCGCCATGGGCGACCTGATGTCGAACATGCCCCTGCCAAAGGGCCCGATGCCGAAGGGCATGCGGATGCCGCGCGGCGGAAAGATGCGCTGATCCGCTCGGCGGATATTCGTATACGAGACAGAGGCGAGACAGAGGCGCCCCCGAACCGAGCGGTTCGGGGGCGCCTCTGCGTGTCCTTCTCCGAGGCTAGATGCGGACCTGGATCGCGCGGGACAGGCGGTCGTGGAGTCCGCGGCCGTCGCGGTCGCGGACCAGGGCGGGGACGAGCAGGGCCAGCAGGAGGGTGCGCAGCACCACGCGGGGGAGGCCCAGGCGGCTGCCGTCCTCGGAGAGGACGCGCAGGCCCACGATCCGCTTGCCGGGGGTGAAGCCCACGGTGCCGACCGTCAGGAGGGTCAGGGTGAGGAAGAGCACGTACGTCCAGTTGGCCAGCGCGTTCATGTCGCCACCGCCCGTGATCAGGCCGTAGGCAATCACCTCGCAGGCGATCCAGTCGAGGGCGATGGCGGCGAGGCGCCGGCCGAACCGGGCCATCGAGCCGGGCCCCTGCTGGGGCAGGCCGAGCCGCCGGCCCGGGTAGCCGTAGTCGACGCCCATGTCCTCGGCGGCCGCGCGGGGGCCGGAGAGCCAGGATCCGATTGCTTGCCTGTTGTCCACCCGACCACGGTACCGGTGGCGTCTCGCGACCTTCGGGCGGGACCCTGGTTAACTTGTGCGAAACAAATGGGTCATGCTTGAGAAATCCCGTCTGCTTATGGTCGGGTCAGCGTGCGGCACCGCACTGACGCACCACGAGCTATAAAGCCCGTCCCTCCCCCGGGGACCGGGAGTAGGAGGAGTTGGATGTTCAAGAACGCCGACGAAGTGAAGCAGTACATCGAGGAGAACGACGTCAAGTTCGTCGACGTCCGCTTCTGCGACCTGCCTGGTGTGATGCAGCACTTCACCATCCCGGCGCGAGCGTTCGACCCGGCGGAGGAGCTCGCCTTCGACGGATCCTCGATCCGCGGCTTCCAGGCGATCCACGAGTCCGACATGGCTCTGCGTGCCGACATCACCACCGCGCGCCTGGACCCGTTCCGCCGTGACAAGACGCTGAACATCAACTTCTTCATCCACGACCCGATCACGGGCGAGGCCTACAGCCGCGACCCGCGCAACATCGCGAAGAAGGCCGAGGCGTACCTCGCCTCCACCGGCATCGCCGACACCGCGTTCTTCGGCCCCGAGGCCGAGTTCTACGTGTTCGACAGCGTGCGCTTCGCGACCTCCGCGAACGAGGGCTTCTACCACATCGACTCCGAGGCCGGCGCCTGGAACACCGGCTCCGAGGAGAACAACCGCGGCTACAAGGTCCGCTACAAGGGCGGTTACTTCCCGGTCGCCCCGGTCGACCACTTCGCCGACCTGCGCGCCGAGATCTCCCTCGAGCTGGACGCCCAGGGCCTGCAGGTCGAGCGCCAGCACCACGAGGTCGGCACCGGTGGCCAGGCCGAGATCAACTACAAGTTCAACACGCTGCTGGCCGCGGCCGACGACCTGATGCTCTTCAAGTACATCGTGAAGAACGTCGCCTGGCGCAACGGCAAGACCGCGACCTTCATGCCGAAGCCGATCTTCGGTGACAACGGCTCGGGCATGCACGTGCACCAGTCGCTGTGGGCCGGCGGCGAGCCGCTGTTCTACGACGAGGCCGGCTACGCGGGCCTGTCGGACACCGCCCGCTACTACATCGGCGGCATCCTCAAGCACGCCCCGTCGCTGCTCGCCTTCACCAACCCGACGGTGAACTCCTACCACCGCCTGGTGCCGGGCTTCGAGGCGCCGGTCAACATGGTGTACTCGCAGCGCAACCGCTCCGCCGCCATGCGCATCCCGATCACGGGCTCGAACCCGAAGGCCAAGCGCGTCGAGTTCCGCGCGCCGGACCCGTCCTCGAACCCGTACCTCGCCTTCGCGGCGCTGCTCCTCGCGGGCCTCGACGGCATCAAGAACAAGATCGAGCCGATGGAGCCGATCGACAAGGACCTCTACGAGCTCTCGCCCGACGAGCACGCGAGCGTCCCGCAGGTCCCGACCAGCCTCGAGGACGTCCTCAAGGCGCTCGAGGAGGACCACGAGTACCTCCTGGCCGGCGGTGTCTTCACCCCGGACCTGATCGAGACCTGGATCGACTACAAGCGCACGCACGAGATCGCCCCGATCGCGCAGCGTCCGCACCCGCACGAGTTCGAGCTCTACTTCGACCTCTAAAAAGCCTGATGGGAGGCCCCCCGCCACTCTCCACGGAGAGCGGCGGGGGGCCTTTCCGCTTTGACAGGGATCCGGGGTCGGGCCAGGGTGGAAATGTCCTAAAGGCCGGATAAGCGAGACTCGTTCGGAGGTGCATGAAGATGCGCCGTAGGATCGTTGCGGCAGTCCTTGCAGGCGCCGCCGGAATCACCCTCGGACTCATGCCGGTCGGCAGTGCCTCGGCCAACGGCGGCACCTGGAGGTGCGACAACTGGAACGACGGGCGTCGCTGGGACGACTGCTGCAACCGGGACTGGCGCTACGTGCCCGACTGGTGCTGGGACAACGGCCGTGTCGGCGGCGTCGGCGGCTACCGGGACGACTGGCGCAACTGGAACGACTCGAACTGGAACTGGAACTGGAACGACTCGGGCCGTGGCGGTGACGGGAACTGGAACTGGAACGACTCCGGCCGCGGCGGTGACGGGAACTGGAACTGGAACGACTCCGGCCGCGGCGGCAACGGTGACTGGGGCAACGGTGACTGGGGCAACGGCGCTCGCGGTGGTGGCAACTGGGGCGGCTGAGGCCCACCAGGAGACATCGGGCCGCGCGCCCGGGCCGATGCCCCTGCCCCGCTGACCTCAGCGGAGCAGGGGCATCGCGCCGGTCAGGTCGCGCAGACAGCGGACCGCGAGCTCGGCCGGGGAGCCCGGGCCGCTGACCGGGGCGTCCGTGGCCGACCACAGTTCCAGGGAGATGCGGATCGCGTCCGTGGCCGCCGCCGCGATCAGGCGGACGCCCAGGGGATCGGCGTCCGGGCCGGCCAGCCGGGTCACGACCGGGACCAGGTGCTCCTCGGAGTCCTGGTTCACGCGGTACCAGACCGCGCGCAGGGCCGGGTCGGTCGCCGCCGCGCGCAGCAGCCCGCGGGTCACCTCCAGCCCCTCCTGGACCGCCTGCGGGCCGGTCAGCGAGCGGGTCACGGCGCGCTCCAGGGCCTCGGCGAGGGGAGTGCCCGGGGTTTCCTCGGCGAGCAGCGCCCGCCAGGCGTCACCGCCGCCGGCGAGCAGCGGGGCCACCGCGTCCTGCTTGTTGCGGAAGTAGCGGTAGAAGGTGCGCAGGGCCACGCCCGCACGGTGGGCGATGTCCTCGGCGGTCGTGCCGTCGGGGCCGTGCTCGGCGAACAGTTCGCAGGCGGCGCGGGCGATGTCGAGCTGGGTGGCCGCCTTGCGGCGCTCGGTCAGCGACTGGGCTCCGGGGCCGGCCTGGGGAGAGTACGGACGAGGGGATCTCACGGGGTGAAGCGTACCTCCCGGGATCAAGGGGGAGGGCATTCGCTGCCACTCTGGCAAAACGTGTCAGCGCTTGGGTACGCTCGCCCCATGAACCGTTACGAAGGACGTCGCGTCCTCATCACCGGCGGCGGCTCCGGCATCGGCCAGGCCACCGTGCACCGCATCCTCGCCGAAGGCGGCCGGGTCCACACGGTGGACGTCAACGAGGCCGGCCTCAAGGCCACCGCCGACCGGGCCGCCACCGACGGCCACCAGGACCGGCTGACCACCGCCGTCCTCGACATATCCGACGAGAACGCCGTCAAGGAGGGCGTGGCCGCCGCCGTCGACGCCCTCGGCGGGATCGACGTGCTCGTCAACGCCGCGGGCATCCTGCGCTCCGCGCACACCCACCAGACCACGCTCGACCTCTGGAACAAGGTCATCGAGGTCAACCTGACCGGCACCTTCCTGATGATCCGCGAGTCGCTGCCGGCCCTGCTGGCGGGCGAGCAGCCGGTCGTCGTGAACTTCAGCTCCACCTCGGCGTCCTTCGCCCACCCCTACATGTCCGCCTACGCGGCCAGCAAGGGCGGCATCCAGTCCATGACCCACGCGCTGGCCGCCGAGTACAGCAAGCAGGGGCTGCGCTTCGTCTCCGTCGCCCCCGGCTCGATCGAGAGCGGCATGACGACGGGCACCGGCCCCGGCCTGCCCGAGGACACCGACTGGTCCCTCTTCACCAAGCTCGCCCCGGCCCTCGGCCAGGGCTTCGCCGGCCCGCAGACCGTGGCCGGCGTCGTCGCGATGCTTGGCTCCGAGGACGGCGCCTTCATCACCGGTACGGAGATCCGCATCGACGGCGGCACGCACTACTAGCAGTACTACGACCGGAAACGGTCCCAGAGCCGGGGGAAGCGCTCCGCCAGCACGGCTTCGTTCTCGAAGTCCAGCGGGGCGCCCTCCGGCTCCGCCGGTTGCAGCGGTACGCCCAGATCCGGCGCCACCGACCCGGTCAGCTGCTCGTACGCCTCGTCGGCCGCGTACCCCAGCTCCTCGCCGTCCCCGTCGATCTCCTCGTCGAAGTCGCCCAGCAGTTCCGCGAGATGGTCCGGGTCGTGCACCGCGCCCTCGAAGACCTCCCGGCCCTGCCCGATCAGCCAGCAGCGGAAGTAGTCGAAGGCGTCGTCGCTCGCCCCGTCGAGCAGCACCCAGGCGGCCCCCCACAGGTCCCACGTGTACGCCCTGTTGTAGCGGGACTCGAAGTGCCGGGCGAAGTCGAGGACGGAGTCGGGATCGAGCTGCGCCAGCCGCTCCACGAGCAGCTCGGCGTGTTCCTCGGGGTCGCCCTCGGCGGCCTCGCGGGTACGGTCGACGATCTCCCAGAACTCCGTCTCGTCCATCACCGCTCCAGCATCACGGGTCGGACCCCCCGCCGCCACCGCTCATACGGCCAAAGGCCGGTGTCCGACCCCCTGGAGGGTGGACACCGGCCTTCGGTGCGTCAGTCGCGGCGTCAGTCGCCTACGGACTAGAGCCCGTAGCGCTCCCGGGCCTCCTTGATGGAGGACGCCGGGACCTCGCCGCGGCGGGCGAGCTGGGCCAGCGCGGCCACCACGATCGACTGGGCGTCGACGCCGAAGTGGCGGCGGGCGCCCTCACGGGTGTCGGAGAGGCCGAAGCCGTCCGTGCCCAGCGAGGTGTAGTCCTGCTCGACCCACTGGCTGATCTGGTCCGGGACCTGGCGCATCCAGTCGGAGACCGCGAGGACCGGGCTGGTGACACCCTCCAGGGCGCGGGTGACGTACGGGGTGCGCACCTCGCCGCGCAGCAGCGCCTCGTCGCACTCCAGCGCGTCGCGGCGCAGCTCGCCCCAGGAGGTGGCGGACCAGACGTCGGCGGCCACGTTCCAGTCGGCGGCGAGCAGCTGCTGCCCCTCCAGGACCCAGTGGATCGCCGTACCCGAGGCCATCAGCTGGATCTTCGGGGCGTCGGCGGCCGGGGAGGCCTCCGCCAGGTCGGCCGCCGTGTTGAAGCGGTACAGACCCTTGATGATGCCTTCCTCGACGCCCTCGGGCATCGCGGGCTGCGGCTTCGGCTCGTTGTAGACCGTCAGGTAGTAGAAGACGTCTTCCGGCTTCTCGCCGTACATCCGGCGCAGACCGTCCTTGACGATCACCGCGATCTCGTACGCGAAGGCCGGGTCGTAGTTGAGCGACGCCGGGTTCGTGGACGCGATCAGGTGCGAGTGGCCGTCCGCGTGCTGCAGGCCCTCACCGGTCAGCGTGGTGCGGCCGGCGGTTGCGCCGACGATGAAGCCCTTGCCGAGCTGGTCGGCGAGCTGCCACATCTGGTCGGCGGTGCGCTGCCAGCCGAACATCGAGTAGAAGATGTAGAAGGGGATCATCGGCTCGCCGTGCGTCGCGTACGACGTGCAGGCGGCGATGAAGTCGGCCATGGCGCCGGCCTCGGTGATCCCCTCGTTGAGGATCTGGCCGTCCTTGGCTTCCTTGTAGTACATGAGCTGGTCGCGGTCGACCGGCTCGTACGTCTGGCCCAGCGGCGAGTAGATGCCGGCCGACGGGAAGAGGGACTCCATACCGAACGTACGGGCCTCGTCGGGGACGATCGGCACCCAGCGCTTGCCGGTCTCCTTGTCCCGCATCAGGTCCTTGACGAGGCGGACGAAGGCCATGGTGGTGGCCATCTCCTGCTTGCCGGAGCCCTTGAGCAGCGGGGCGAAGGAGCGCTCGGCCGGAGCGGGCAGGGCCACGTGGTGGACCTTGCGGGCCGGGGCGGGGCCGCCGAGGGCCGCGCGGCGCTCGTTCAGGTACTGCACCTCGGGGCTGTTGGCGCCCGGGTGGCCGTACGGGACCTGGCCGTCGGCGAAGGCGCTGTCCGGGATCGGGAGGCCAAGGAGGTCACGCATGTCCTTGAACTCGTCGATCGTCAGCTTCTTCATCTGGTGGTTCGCGTTCTTCGACTCGAACCCGGCGCCCAGCGTGTAGCCCTTGACGGTCTGCGCGAGGATGACCGTCGGAGCGCCCTTGTGCTCCAGGGCGGCCTTGTACGCGGCGTAGACCTTGCGGGGCTCGTGGCCGCCGCGGGAGGTGTGGAAGCACTCGGCGATCTTCGCGTCGGAGAGCACGCCGGCCAGCTGCACGAGCTCGGCGTTGACGCCGAAGAAGTGCTGGCGGATGTAGGCCACGTCGCGGGTCGCGTACGTCTGGAACTGCGCGTCCGGTACCTCGCGCAGGCGGCGTACCAGGGCGCCCGTGGTGTCGAGCTGGAACAGCTCGTCCCAGGCGGAGCCCCACAGGGTCTTGATGACGTTCCAGCCGGCGCCGCGGAACTGGGCCTCCAGCTCCTGGACCACGCGGAAGTTGGCGCGGACCGGACCGTCGAGGCGCTGCAGGTTGCAGTTGATGACGAAGGTCAGGTTGTCGAGCTGCTCGCGGGAGGCCAGGGCCAGGGCGGCGGTCGACTCGGGCTCGTCCATCTCGCCGTCGCCGAGGAAGGCCCAGACGTGCGAGTTGGCGGTGTCCTTGATGTTCCGGTTCTGCAGGTAGCGGTTGAAGCGCGCCTGGTAGATCGCGGAGAGCGGGCCGAGGCCCATGGAGACCGTGGGGAACTCCCACAGCCACGGCAGGCGCCGCGGGTGCGGGTAGGACGGCAGGCCGTTGCCGCCGGACTCCTGGCGGAAGTTGTCGAGCTGCTGCTCGGAGACGCGTCCGTCGAGGAAGGCGCGGGCGTAGATGCCGGGGGAGGCGTGGCCCTGGATGTAGAGCTGGTCGCCCGATCCGTCGGCCTCCTTCCCGCGGAAGAAGTGCTGGAAGCCGGTCTCGTAGAGCCAGGCGGCGGAGGCGAAGGTGGCGATGTGGCCGCCGACGCCGTACTTGGAGCCGCGGGTCACCATGGCGGCCGCGTTCCAGCGGTTCCAGGCGGTGATCTTGGCTTCCATCGCCTCGTCACCGGGGAACTCCGGCTCCGCGGCGGTGGGGATGGTGTTGACGTAGTCCGTCTCCAGCAGCTTGGGCAGTGCGAGGCCGGCGGCCTCGGCGTGCTGGAGGGTGCGACGCAGCAGGTATTCGGCCCGGCGTGTACCGGCGGCCTTGGCGACGGCGTCGAGGGAGGCCGCCCACTCGGCGGTTTCCTCGGTGTCGCGGTCCGGGAGCTGGTCGAGCTCGCTCGGAAGCTTTCCTACGGGGTCGGACATCGCTGTGCGCCGCCTTCCGGGTAATGGAGAGGTGGTGAAAAAATCCCTGACGGGCAGGACAGGGTCGTTGGACCTGGTTGAGGTCCGGCCTGACTGTAAATCCCTGATCGATGATCGATCAAATAAAAGTGACGAAGAACCGTCCATCCGACAAAAGTCGGCACCGGGTGCCAGAAAATCAGGCACCCGGTGCCGGGCAAATCGGGATGATCCGGTCTGCTCAGGCGCGCGGGGCGCACCCCAGGACATGCCGCTTCACGAGCAGGCCGATGTCCGGATCCTGGGCGCGGAACGCCTCGACGAGGGCCTCGTGCTCCTCCGCGTAGGACTTCTGGACCGTTCCCAGCCACCGGATGGACAGGGCCGTGAACACCTCGATGCCCAGGCTCTCCCAGGTGTGCAGCAGCACGCTGTTCCCGGCCGCCCGCACCAGCTCCCGGTGGAAGCCCACCGTGTGCCGCACCTGCGCCGTGCCGTCCTCGCTGCGGTCGGCCTCCCACAGGGCCGCCACGTGCGGCTCCAGGGCCGAGGTGTCGGCCGCCAGCCGGGGCGCGGCCAGCTCGGCGGCGATCTGCTCCAGACCGGCCCGGACCGGGTAGATCTCCTCCAGGTCCGCCGCGGAGAGGTTCCGTACGCGCACACCCTTGTTGGGCGCCGACTCGATCAGCCGCAGCGTCTCCAGCTCGCGCAGGGCCTCCCGTACGGGCGTCTGGCTGACCTCCAGCTCCACGGCGATCCGGCGCTCCACGATCCGTTCACCGGGCTTCCAGCGCCCGCTGACGATCCCCTCCACGATGTGCTCGCGGATCTGCTCGCGCAGCGAGTGCACGACGGGTGGGGTGATCATCGGCGGTTCATCTCCTGGTGGGTGTGCAGGGTCAATGCGGGGCCTGATGCGTAGACAATACGGCGGCGCCCCCGCCCGGGAGTATCCCGGACGGGGGCGCCGACAGTGAGGCTGGTTACAAGCCGTTCGGCTCAGAGGCCGAGCTCGACCTCGAACTCGCCGGCCTCGAGGATCTGCTTGACCGCGGTGAGGTACCGGGCCGCGTCCGCGCCGTCCACCAGACGGTGGTCGTAGGACAGGGTCAGGTACGTCATGTCGCGGATGCCGATGTTGGTGCCCTCGGCGGTCTCGATGACCACCG
The DNA here is from genome assembly GCF_043201175.1 of Streptomyces sp. NPDC048337. Taxonomy (NCBI): domain Bacteria; kingdom Bacillati; phylum Actinomycetota; class Actinomycetes; order Kitasatosporales; family Streptomycetaceae; genus Streptomyces; species Streptomyces sp. NPDC048337. The sequence continues at coordinate 240,202 of NZ_JBICYR010000009.1, read as the reverse complement.
GGCGCTTCACCGTGGCACCGATGCCCAGGATGGCGACCTGGTTCGGCGGCACGATGACCGTGTCGAACAGCGCACCGCGCGAGCCGGTGTTGCTGATGGTGAAGGTCGCGCCCGACAGCTCGTCCGGCGTGATCTTGTTGCCGCGGACCTTGGCGGCCAGGTCGGCGGTCGCCTTGGAGATGCCCGCCAGGTTGAGGTCGCCCGCACCCTTGATGACCGGGGTCATCAGGCCCTTCTCGGAGTCCACGGCGATGCCGATGTTCTCCGAGTCGAAGTAGGTGATGGTGCCCTCGTCGTCGTTGATCCGGGCGTTGACGACCGCGTGGGCCTTCAGCGCCTGGGCGGCGGCCTTGACGAAGAACGGCATCGGGGACAGCTTGACGCCCTCGCGGGCGAGGAAGCCGGCCTTGGCCTTCTCGCGCAGCTTCATGATCTTGGTGATGTCCACCTCGACCACGGAGCTGAGCTGCGCCTGCGAGTGCAGGGCCTTCATCATGTTGTCGCCGATGACCTTGCGCATGCGGGTCATCTTGACGGTCTGGCCGCGCAGCTCGGAGACGGCGGCGGCGGCCGGGGCCTTGGCGGCCGGGGCGGCAGCGGCCGGCGCCGGGGCGGCGGCAGCGGCCTTGGCGGCCTCGGCGGCGGCCAGGACGTCCTGCTTGCGGATACGGCCACCGACGCCGGTGCCCGAGACCGTGGCCAGGTTGACGCCGGACTCCGTGGCGAGCTTGCGCACCAGCGGGGTCACGTACGCGCCCTCGTCACCGGCGGAGACCGGGGCGGCGGGGGCGACCGGAGCCGGAGCGGCCACGGGGGCCGGAGCGGCAACCGGAGCCGGGGCGGCAACCGGAGCCGGGGCGGCGACCGGGGCCGGAGCGGCCACGGGGGCCGGGGCGGCCACGGGGGCCGGGGCTGCGACCGGAGCCGGGGCGGCGGCGGCCGGAGCCGCGGCGGGGGCGGCACCGGCGACGCCGATGACGGCCAGACGGGCGCCGACCTCGGCGGTCTCGTCCTCGCCGACCAGGATCTCCAGCAGGGTGCCGGCGACCGGCGCGGGGATCTCGGTGTCGACCTTGTCGGTGGAGACCTCGAGCAGCGGCTCGTCGGCCTCGACCGTCTCGCCGACGGACTTCAGCCAGCGGGTGACGGTGCCCTCGGTGACGGACTCGCCCAGGGCGGGCAGCACGACGTCGGTGCCGGAGGCGGCGCCGGCCGGGGCCGCGGGAGCCGGGGTCTCGGCCGGTGCGGGGGCGGCCGGGGCCTCGGCGACCGGGGCCGGAGCGGCGGCGGGGGCCGCGGCGGCGGCCGGAGCCGCGGCGGCGGCCGGAGCCGCGGCGGCGGCCGGGGCGCCGGAACCGTCGTCGATGACGGCGAGCTCTGCGCCGACCTCGACGGTCTCGTCCTCGGCGACCTTGATGGAGGCCAGGATGCCGGCGACGGGCGACGGGATCTCGGTGTCGACCTTGTCGGTCGAGACCTCGAGCAGCGGCTCGTCGGCCTCGACGCGCTCGCCCTCGGCCTTCAGCCAGCGGGTGACAGTGCCCTCAGTGACGCTCTCGCCGAGCGCCGGAAGGGTTACGGAAACCGACATGGTTTCTGTTGCTCCTTACGAAAGTGCGGAAGTGGTCGTCGCGCCCGGGACGATTAGTCGTGGGAGTGCAGCGGCTTGCCGGCCAGGGCCAGGTGGGCCTCGCCGAGCGCCTCGTTCTGGGTCGGGTGCGCGTGGATGAGCTGCGCGACCTCGGCCGGCAGGGCCTCCCAGTTGTAGATCAGCTGGGCCTCGCCGACCTGCTCGCCCATCCGGTCACCGACCATGTGGACGCCGACCACGGCACCGTCCTTGACCTGGACGAGCTTGATCTCGCCCGCGGTCTTCAGGATCTTGCTCTTGCCGTTGCCCGCCAGGTTGTACTTCAGGGCGACGACCTTGTCCGCACCGTAGATCTCCTTGGCCTTGGCCTCGGTGATGCCGACGGAAGCGACCTCGGGGTGGCAGTACGTGACGCGCGGAACGCCGTCGTAGTCGATCGGGACGGTCTTGAGACCGGCCAGACGCTCCGCGACCAGGATGCCCTCGGCGAAACCGACGTGCGCGAGCTGCAGGGTCGGGACGAGGTCACCGACGGCCGAGATCGTCGGCACGTTGGTCTGCATGTACTCGTCGACCAGGACGTAGCCGCGGTCCATCGCGACGCCCTGCTCCTCGTAGCCCAGGCCCTGGGAGACCGGGCCGCGGCCGATGGCGACCAGCAGCACCTCGGCCTCGAAGGTCTTGCCGTCGGCCAGCGTGACGCGGACGCCGTTCTCCGTGTACTCGGCCTTGTCGAAGAAGGTGCCGAGGTTGAACTTGATGCCGCGCTTGCGGAACGCGCGCTCCAGCAGCTTCGAGCTGTTCTCGTCCTCGACCGGGACGAGGTGCTTGAGGCCCTCGACGACGGTGACGTCGGTGCCGAAGGACTTCCACGCCGAGGCGAACTCGACGCCGATGACGCCGCCGCCCAGGACGATGGCGGACTCGGGCACGCGGTCCAGGACCAGCGCGTGGTCCGAGGAGATGATGCGGTTGCCGTCGATGTTCAGGCCCGGCAGCGACCGCGGCACGGAGCCGGTCGCCAGCAGGACGTGGCGGCCCTGGATGCGCTGGCCGTTCACGTCGACGGAAGTCGGGGAGGAGAGGCGGCCCTCACCCTCGATGTAGGTCACCTTGCGGGAGGCGACCAGGCCCTGCAGGCCCTTGTACAGGCCCGAGATGACCTCGTCCTTGTACTTGTGCACGCCCGCGATGTCGATGCCCTCGAAAGAGGCCTTGACACCGAACTGGGCGGCTTCGCGCGCCTGGTCCGCGACCTCACCGGCGTGCAGCAGAGCCTTCGTGGGGATGCAGCCGTTGTGCAGGCAGGTGCCGCCGAGCTTGTTCTTCTCGATCAGCGCAACGTCGAGACCCAGCTGGGATGCGCGGAGAGCCGCGGCGTAACCGCCACTGCCACCGCCGAGGATCACTAGGTCGAAAACGGTGCTGGCGTCGTTCGCCACGTCACGTCCTCCATGCATGTGCGCCGGGCACCGGTCCTCTGTGACCGGGCGGCGGCTGGTAATCGGCCGCTTGTTTCTTCGGCCCTGTGGTGGGGGCCCTGTCCTGCCGAGAACCCATCTTCGCATTTGTCGCGGGAACGCGGGACGCCGGGCCCAGCATGTGGGAGGTCGTTCTGCACGAACTACGCATTACCGCTGCGTAGAAACCTACGGATTTCGTTGTGGGTGAACAGGCCTCAGGCCTTGATCAAGGGTTCGATCAAGGCCTGAGGCGTGTCTCACATCGTTCGGTGGAGCGTCAGCCCAGGTCGCCCGTGGCCGTGCGCTCGGCCAGCCGCACCAGGGTGCGCACGGCCGAGCCGGTGCCGCCCTTGGGGGTGTAGCCGTACGGCGCGCCCTCGTGGAAGGCCGGGCCCGCGATGTCGAGGTGGGCCCAGGTGATGCCCTCGCCGACGAACTCCTGCAGGAAGATGCCGGCCAGCAGACCGCCGCCCATGCGCTCACCCATGTTGGCGATGTCGGCGGTGGGGGAGTCCATGGACTTGCGCAGGTCGGCGGGGAGCGGCATCGGCCACGAGGCCTCGCCGACCTCCTCGGCGATCTCGTGGATCGACGTGCGGAACGCGTCGTCGTTGCCCATGACCGCGAAGGTGCGGTTGCCCAGGGCCAGCACCATGGCGCCGGTCAGGGTGGCGACGTCGACGATCGCGTCCGGGGCGTCCTCGGAGGCCTTGGTCAGCGCGTCGCCCAGGACCAGGCGGCCCTCGGCGTCCGTGTTGAGCACCTCGACGGTCTTGCCGCTGTACATGCGCAGCACGTCGCCGGGCTTCACGGCGGAGCCGGACGGCATGTTCTCGGCGAGCGCGAGCCAGCCGGTGACGTTGACCTGGAGGCCCAGCTTGGCGGCGGCGACCACGGAGGCGAAGACGGCGGCGGCGCCGGCCATGTCGCACTTCATCGTCTCGTTGTGGCCGGCCGGCTTCAGGGAGATGCCGCCCGAGTCGTAGGTGATGCCCTTGCCGACGAAGGCCAGGGTCTTCTCCGCCTTGGGGTGGGTGTAGGAGAGCTTCACCAGGCGCGGCGGGTTCTCGGAGCCCTTGCCGACGCCCATGATGCCGCCGTAGCTGCCCTTGACCAGGGCCTTCTCGTCGAGCACCTGGACCTTGATGCCGTGCTCCTTGGCGGTCGCGGAGGCGACCGCGGCGAAGGCCTCGGGGGTCAGGTCGTTCGGCGGGGTGTTGACCAGGTCACGGGCGATGTTGACCTCGGTCGCGACGACCGTGGCGCGCTCGACGGCGGCCTTGTGCTCCTTGTCGCGCGGCTTGGCGCCCAGCAGGGCGACCTCGGCGAGCGGCAGCTTCGGACCCTCCTTCTTGCCGGAGCCCTTCTTCTCGCCGCCCTGGTAGGCGGTGAAGGCGTACGCGCCCAGCAGCGCGCCCTCGGCCACGGCCGTGATGGCGGAGGCGTCGTCCAGGGGGAGGGTGAAGCCGGCCTTCTTCGAGCCGTGGAGGGCGCGGGCGGCGGCGCCGGCGGCGCGGCGCAGCACCTCCTCGTCGAACGACTCGTCCTTCTCGGGGAGGGCGCCCAGTCCGACCGCCAGCACGACCGGGACCTTCAGGCCCGCCGGGGCCGGCAGCTTGGTGATCTCGCTTTCGGCGCCCGAGGCACCGAGCGCGTCGAGCACGGCGGCGAGCTTTCCGTCGTACGCCTTGTCCACGGCCTCGGCGCCGGCGGCGACGACCGGCCCCTTGGGGCCCTTCGCGACACCGACGACGAGGGCGTCGGCGCGCAGCGTCGCGGCGCCGGCAGTGCTGAGAGTCAGAGCAGTCACGGTAGTGAAGTCTCGCTTCCGTTTGTGTGTGTGTGGGCCGAGTGGGTGGACGGCCATCCGTAGCGATCGTATTCCGGCCCGACGGCCGCCGGAAATGAGCCTACGCGCAGCTACTCGCCCGCACGTCACTCGAAGGTTTGGCAAGTTGTTCGATCAAGAGGCCACCAGGTTCACCCATCTGTGGACTCTGCTCCAGGTTTGCCTCGTAGACCTGACGAGGTCCGAGAGACTCGGTCCACTCTCGCAAGGGGACGCGGGGTTCCTTTGCATGATTTCCACAGAGCCTCCTCCGCCCGGCCATCCGCCAGGGCCGAGTCGAGGACGCCTGCGGGGGGAAAGGCCGAAATGGTCAACAAGAACCGGATGAACAGGGTCGCCGCCGTCATGGCCGCGGCCGCCCTGGTGTCCGTGGCAGTACCCGCCGCGACCGCCACGGCGGCCACGACGCCGCGCATCGACCTCAAGGTGCTCGTCGTCGACGACGGCGGCAGCTCGGTCGAGGCGATCACCGCGGAGCTCCGGGACACCGGCGTGCCCTACACCCGCGTGGTGCTGGGCAGCGGCGGCCGGCCGGTCATCGACGCCGCCTTCCTCAGCGACACGGTGGACGGCCGTCCGCGCGCCAAGTACCAGGGCGTCGTCCTGCCCAACGAGAACCCGTTCGGCGAGGGCTCGGCCGAGATGGCCGCCCTCGTCGCGTACGAGACGGCGTACGGGATCCGTCAGGTCGACGCCTACACCTGGGCCCACCCGGGCGTCGGCCTGGAGTACACCGACAACGGCGGCTACAGCGGCCAGCTCGACGGCACCCAGGCCGCCGTCACCGCCGCCGGCCAGGCCGGCCCCTTCGGCTACCTGGGCGGGCAGGTCGCCTTCGAGGACAACTCCGCCCTCGTCCCCGAGAGCTTCGGCTTCATGGGCAAGCCGCGGACCGGCTACACCAGCTACCTCGACGCCCCCGTCGGCACGGGACGGGCCTCGCTCGTCGGCGAGTACGCCCACGACGGGCGCAGCGAACTGGTCGTCACCTTCGGCTACAACCAGTACCAGCAGCAGTTCCGGCTGCTGGCCCGCGGCATCGTCGACTGGCTCACCCAGGGGGTCCACCTCGGCCAGAGCCGCAACTACTTCGCGGTCCACGTCGACGACGTCTTCGCCCCGGACGCCCGCTGGAACAAGGACCTCAACTGCACGCCCGGCGACTACGCCTGCGCGGGCGGCGAGGGCAAGGAGAGCACCATCCGCATGACCGCCGCCGACGCCGTGTACGCGGCGCAGTGGCAGCGCGCCAAGGGCTTCAAGCTCGACATGCTCTTCAACGCGGGCGCCGGCGAGGAGTGGAAGGCCGAGAACGGCGGCACCGACGCCCTCACCGCGCAGCTCGTCGCCGACCGGGCCCAGTACCGCTGGATGAACCACACCTACACGCACCCCTTCCTCGGCTGTGTCCAGGACACCACCACCATCCCGTGGACCTGCACGAAGAACGCCCAGGGCGCCATCAACTGGATGAGCCGCGCCGAGATCTCCGCGCAGATCCGCGACAACAACAACTGGGCCGCGTCCAAGGGCATCACCACCGACCGGACCGAGCTCGTCACCGGCGAGCACTCGGGCCTCAAGACCCTCCCGCAGCAGGCCCAGGACAACCCCAACCTGGCCGGTGCGCTCGCCGACAACGGCGTGAAATGGGCGGGCAGCGACAACTCCCGCGAACCCCAGCAGCGTCCGGTCGGCGCCGCCCTCACCGTGCCCCGCCACCCGATGAACGTGTACTACAACACGGGCACCAACGCGGAGATGGCCGACGAGTACAACTGGATCTACACCAGCCGCGAGGACGGCGGCAGCGGAGTCTGCGAGGACAACCCCGCCACCTCCACCTGTCTGCCGGCCCCGCTGGACCCGAACACCGGCTACCTCGACCACATCGTCCCGCAGGAGGCCCGCACCGCCCTGCGCCACGTGCTGGCCAACGACCCGCGCCCGCACTACGTCCACCAGTCGAACCTCGCCGAGGACCGCACCCTCTACCCGGTGCTCGACCGGGTCCTGGACACCTACCGCGCGCTGTACGCACCCAGCGCGCCGATCGTGAACCAGAGCATGAAGGACACCGGCGTCGAGCTCGGCCGCCGCGCCGCCTGGGACAAGGCGCTCGCCGAGGGCAAGGTCACCGCCTACCGCATCGGCACGGCCGTCACCGTCAAGGCGCCCTCCGGGGTCGTCGCCCCGGTGACCGCCCCCAACGGCACCAAGAAGCAACTCCTGCTCGGCACCACCGACTTCGGTACCGCCTACGCGGGCAACCGCTCCGCCTGGACCGGCCCCGAACTGCTGCAGACCGCGGTCACGCTCAAGCTGCCCAGCTGACCGTACGGGGCAGTCCAGCAAGCCGTCACGAGAACCACCTGAAGCCGGCGCTCCGGATACGCACACACGGGCGCCGGCCCCTTTCACGTCCTGGGGGGACATCACGCATGAGCCATGGGCGCCATGTCACCATGCTCACCGAAGGCACCTACCCGCACGTCCACGGGGGCGTCAGCACCTGGTGCGACCAACTGGTACGCGGCATGCCGGAGGTCGACTTCAACGTCATAGCCCTGACCGGCTCGGGACGCGAGCCGGTCACCTGGGAGCTGCCGCGCAACGTCTACCGGCACACCGCCGTCCCGCTCTGGGGCCCGCCCCCGGGACGAGGCCGCCGTTCGACCCTGCGCGGCAAGGCCCACCGCCGCTTCACCGAGGTCTACGAAACCTTCCTGCTCTCCCTGCTCGACCCGGCCGCCGGGGGATTCTCCGAGGCCCTGCGCGCACTCGCCCTCCTCGCCCGGGCCGGGAAACTCGCCCCGGCGCTGCGCTCCGAGTCCGTCCTGCGCCTGCTGATGGCCGTCTGGACCCGCCCCGGCCTCGGCACCGCCGCCGCCGAGCCCACCATCCACGACGCGCTCACCGCCACCGACCTGCTGGAGCACGCGCTGCGCCCGCTGGCCGTGCGGATCCCGCCCGACAGCGTCGCGCACGCCGTCAGCAGCGGCCTGGCCACCCTCCCGGCCCTCGCCGCCAAACAGCTCGACGAGGTGCCCTTCCTCCTCACCGAGCACGGCATCTACCTGCGCGAGCGCTACCTCGGCTACCGCACGGCCGAACAGCGCTGGCCGGTCAAGGCGCTGATGCTCGGCTTCTACCGCGAGCTCAACACCGAGGGCTACCGGCAGGCCGACCTGATCACCCCCTGCAGCCAGTACAACCGCCGCTGGGAGGAGCGCGGCGGCGCCGCCTCCGACCGGATCCGCACGGTCTACAACGGCGTCGACCCGCACGCCTTCCCCGAGGCCGGCCCCGAACCCGAGGTGCCCACCCTCAGCTGGTGCGGCCGCATCGACCCCATCAAGGACCTCGAAACCCTCATCCGCGCCTACGCCTTCATGCGCGAGGAACTGCCCGCCCTGCGGCTGCGGCTCTTCGGCCCGGTCCCGGCCGGCTGCGAGGAGTACAAGCTGCGCCTGGAGAAGCTCGCCGCCGAACTCGGCGTCGGCGACGGGATCTCGTACGAGGGCCGCATCGAGCAGGTCGCCCGGGCCTACGCGGCCGGCAGCATCGTGATGCTCTCCAGCATCAGCGAGGGCTTCCCCTTCTCCATCATCGAGGCCATGTCCTGTGGCCGCACCACCGTCTCCACCGACGTGGGCGGGGTCCGCGAGGCCGTCGGCGACACCGGCCTGGTCGTCCCGCCCCGCGAGCCCGAGACCATGGCCCGCGCCACGCTCGCCCTGCTCCGCGACGACGAACGCCGCGCCGAGCTCGGCCGGATGGCCCGCAAGCGGGTGGTGGAGAAGTTCACCCTCCACCAGTCCGTGGACGGCTTCCGGCACATCTACCGCGAGCTCTCGGGCCAGCCCGTCCTGCCCGTCCGCGAGGGCGAGGACTGGACCCGGCGGCTCGCCGACCCCTGGTACCGCGAACTGGCCGCCGACGGGAGCCTGTGGTGAGCGGATCCCTCTGGCTCAAGCCGCCCGGCTCCGAGGGCGGGTGGGTCCCGGCCGGCCGCCTGCTCCCCGGCTCCGCCGGCGCGACGGCGTACAAGCGGGCTCCCCGCCCGGCCGGGGCCGCCGGCGGCACGGGCCCCGGCGCCACCGGACACCCGGCCGGGGCCGGCCGCGACGGCGCCGGGGTGTCCGACTCAGCCTCAGCCTCCGCCGGGCCGGGATCACCCGGCCCGGCGGGGTGGCCGACCGCCGCCGACACACTGCCGGCCGTCCCGCGGCCCCGCCGCGACGGGCCGGCGGCCGCCGACCCCATGGACGAACTGCTCACCCGCCTGGACGGGCTGGTGGCCGCCGCCGTCCACCCCGACGAGATCGCCGCGATCCTCGAATCCGACGGCATGACCGACGAGCACATCCGGCTCAGCTACGGCCGCCACGACTCCTTCGCCCTCGCCGAAGAGCTCTACGCCCGGGTGCCCCGCTCCTTCCCGGAGCCCGCGGACACCCCCGACCCCTGGAAGGTCTCCCTCACCGCCTGCCTGCTGCGCGGGGTGATCTTCGCCCTGCCCGGCCTCGCCTACGTCCTCGGCGCGCCCCTCCTCGAAGGCCCGCCGGACCGGCTCGGCCTGCCCGCCGGGACGCTCACCCTGCTCGCCGGAGCGCTCATCGGCTGGGTCTGGGACCAGACCCTGTCCCACCGCGCCTACTCCTGGCTCGGCCTCGGCGACCGGGCCGCCGCCGCGCGGACCCTGCTCGCCGGAGCCCCCGCCGGTTCCCTGCTGGGCACCGCCGCCGCGCTGGCCGTCCCCGGCGGGCCGCCGTTCTCGTACGCCTTCGCCGCCGGACAGGCCCTCTACGTCGGGGCCGCCACCGTCCTGCTCGTCCTCGGCCGGGAGCGGATGCTGCTCGCCGCACTCGGCCCGATGGCCGCCGGCGCCCTGCTCGCCCTCTTCATCGACCTGCCCGTGCCGGTCCGCGTGACGCTGCTCGCCGTGTCCCTGCTTGCCGCCTGCACCCTGGCCGTACGGGAACTGCCCGTCTCCGCGGGCGCACGGTCCGCCGTGCGCCGGATCCGGGGCTGGACCGAGCGGCCCCCGGGCGGCGGCGGGCCGGTGCGCTGGCGGATGCTGCGCGGCGCCGAGGAGGAGTACGCCCCGCGCGGGCCCCGGCTCGGGGACTCCGTCCCGTACGGGGTCTTCGGGCTCGGCACCGGCCTGCTCGTGCTGTACGCCGCCCTCGGGGAGGTGCTCGCGGGCGGCCCCGCCGAGGCCGTGGCCGCCCCCTCGGCGGTGGCGCTCACCCTCAGCATGGGCCCCGCCGAATGGCTCCTCCACCGGTTCCGCAGCGGCACCCTCGCCGGGCTCCGGGCCGCCCGCTCGCCCGGCGCCTTCCGGCGGCGGATGCACGCCACCCTGGCCCGCTGCCTCGCCGCCTACCTCGTGGTGCTGCTGGCCCTGGGCCTGGCCGGAACCCTGCTCTGGCCGGGCGCCCCCGCCCTGACCGGGGTCCGCGCCCTGACCCTGCTCCTGCTCGGCGCGGTGATGTGGACCGGCCTGCTCCTCCAGTCCTTCGGGGCGGTCCGGCCCGCTGCCGTGGTGTGCGCCTCGGCCGCCGTCGCCCAGAGCCTGGCCCTGCTGGCCGGGCTGGGACAGCCCCGGCTGATCCAGCTCGTGGTGGCGGGCGCGGCCGCGGCGGCCCTGGCCGTCCTGGTCTGCCTGCTCCTGGGCCGGGCGACCGCCCACCGATGAACCACGTCAGAACGTATGAAACCTCTGAAACCTCTGAAACCTCTGAAACGTTATGAAGCGTATGAGAAGAAGGATTCCCTCCCCATGCTGCTGGTGCCCCTCTACGAGCACCCCGCCGACCGGCCCGACGACTGGGAACGGCTGATCGGCTCCGCCGGCCGGCTCCACTCGGTGGTGCTCAACCCCGACAGCGGGCCCGGCGCCGCCCCCGACGAGCGGTTCGCGGGCGTGGCCGAGCGGCTGCGCGAGGCCGGGGTGCCCGTCCTCGGCTACGCCGACACCGACTACGGGCGCCGCCCGCACGCCGCCGTGGTCCAGGACCTGCTGCGCCACCGCGACTGGTACGGCACCGACGGCGCCTTCCTCGACCAGGCCGCCTCCGCCCCCGAACTGCTGGCGCACTACGGGCGGCTCGCCGTCGCCGCCCGGGCCGCGGGGGCCCGTACCCTCGTCCTCAACCACGGGGTCCACCCGCACCCCGGCTACGCCGAACTCGCCGACCTGCTCGTCACCTTCGAGGGCCCCTGGGACGACTACCGGGACGCGGGCCCCGTACCGCCGTGGACCGCCGACCACCCCGCCCAGCGGTTCTGCCACCTCGTCTACGCCGTCCCGCCGGGCGCCCCCGCCGCCGAACTCGCCGAGGCGCGGCGGGCCGGCGTGCACTGCGCGGTCCCGGGGACCGGCGCCCACCCGTGGGGGACCCTCCCGTACGCCCTGGAGGCCACGGCGTGAAGCGTCTGCGCACCTTGCTCGTCGTACCGCTCCTCCTCCTCGCCGCCTGTACGGCGGCCGAGGACCCCGACGACATCTCGCCCGACCCGGCGCCGGGGGAGCGGTGGCAGCCGAAGCCGGGCGTGAGCTGGCAGTGGCAGCTCACGGGCGGGCTCGACACGTCGGTGAAGGCGGCGGTGTACGACGTCGACGGCTTCAACACGACGAAGGAACAGGTCGCCACCCTCAAGCAGGCCCGCCGCAAGACCATCTGCTACCTCTCCACCGGCGCCTGGGAGGACTTCCGCCCGGACGCGGGGCAGTTCGCGAAGGACCTGCTCGGCGAGGGCAACGGCTGGGAGGGCGAACGCTGGCTGGACATCCGGCGGGTGGCGGAGCTGGAGCCGCTGATGGCCAAGCGGTTCGACATGTGCCGGGAGAAGGGCTTCGACGCGGTCGAGCCGGACAACATGGACGCCTACAAGAACAAGTCGGGCTTCCCCCTCACGGCGGAGGACCAGCTGCGCTACAACCGGCTGATCGCGAAGCTGGCGCACGACCGGGGGCTGGCGGTGGGGCTGAAGAACGACCTGGACCAGATCCCGCAGCTGGTGGGGGAGTTCGACTTCGCGGTGAACGAGCAGTGCGCGCAGTACGGGGAGTGCGAGCGGCTGACCCCCTTCATCGAGGCCGGCAAGGCGGTCTTCCACGTCGAGTACGAGCTGCCGACGGGGCGCTTCTGCGGGCGCTCGCGACACCTTCAGCTGAGCTCGCTGCAGAAGCGGGGGGACTTGGACGCTTGGCGGAAGAGCTGCTGAGGGGGTCGGGGGTCGGGGTCTGGGCTGGTCGGTCTCAGGGAGGGGTTGGGGGTTTCCCGTCAGTCTCATCGTCCTTCCGTGTCGTGCCGGCCTGTCAAGGGCGCTCCTCCTTCGTCGTCGCGTCGCTTCGCGATGGCCTACGGCCACCCTTGACAGGCCGACCCGCCCCGGAAAAACGAAGACTGCCGGGAACCCCCCAAAGGAACGGGCCGGGTCAGAGACACATCCACGAGCCTGTCAGGGACCAGGCGACGGGCCGGGGGCGGCCCAACCCACATCAAACAGCGCCGAGAAGCCCACCCGGCGCCGCCGACGCGCCAGATCGCCACGCGCTCCCCACGTCTCGGCGTCCGACGGCCGCCTGGGGCCGATACCCGCACCACAGGACGACCGCATGGGCCTCCGGACCCGGCAGGCGCATCAGATCGCTACACGCTGCCCATCGCTCGGCGTCCGCCGGCCGCCTGGGGCCGATACCCGCACCAAACAGCGGCAAGAAGCCCATCGGAGGACGGCGACGCGCCAGATCGCTACGCGCTTCGCGCGTCTTGGCGTCCGACGGTCGCCTGGGGCTGGTCGTGGGCGGGCTCGACGGTGCTGTTCAGCTCTTGTGGGCCAGCGGTTGCCCGGCGAAGCTCACCGCTGCCAGGCCATGGGCCATGAGGTTGCGAATGTTGCTGTGATCAGTGCCGTTCGGCGTCGCCAGCACGCTGCGATAGTGCTCACCGAATGCCAGCAGCGCCTCTTCGTCGCTCAGCCCTTCCAGCAGGGCCAGGCCCAGCGTCTTGCAGGAACCCTCGTTCTCACCTGCGGCATTTTCCAGTTCGCCGTTGCGGAACGCCTGCGGCTGATACTCGTAGTGCGCGGCGACGAAGGCCAAGGTGTCGGCGAACTCGTGCTCACCCGACGCAAGGCTTGCCCGCAGCGAGTTCAGATCAGTCATGTCGGTTCCCCTGGGTTGGACAGACGATCCGATTGCCGTCCGTGACCGGACGACGATACCCCCTATGGTGAGCCGGTAAGAATCGCGCGACACGTCCGAACGAGCGGCATCTCCGCAGGTCACGATGTGCGTCTGTACCATCCGACGAGCCGACAACGGCACGTTCTCGTCTTCCGCTGCCAGCCCTCCGGCGACGCCAACTGCTCACGGATCAGCCCCAGACGGCCGCCGGACGCCAAGACGTGCGAAGCGCGTAGCGATCTGCCGCGCCGCCATCCTCCGATGGGCTTCAAGCCGCCCTTTGGTGCGGGTATCGGCCCCAGGCGGCCGGCGGACGCCGAGACGTGCGAAGCGCGTAGCGATCTGCCGCGCCGCCGTCCTCCGATGGGCCTCTCGCCGCTGTTTGGTGCGGGTATCGGCCCCAGGCGGCCGGCGGACGCCGAGACGTGCGAAGCGCGTAGCGATCTGCCGCGCCGCCGTCCTCCGATGGGCTTCTCGGCGCTGTTTGGTGTGGGTTGGGCCGCCCCCGGCCCGTCGCCTGGTCCCTGACAGGCTCGTGGATGTGTCTCTGACCCGGCCCGTTCCTTTGGGGGGTTCCCGGCAGTCTTCGTTTTTCCGGGGCGGGTCGGCCTGTCAAGGGTGGCCGTAGGCCATCGCGAAGCGACGCGACGACGAAGGAGGAGCGCCCTTGAAAGGCCGGCACGACACGGAAGGACGATGAGACTGACGGGAAACCCCCAATCCCTCCCTGAGACCGACCAGCCCAGACCCCGACCAATCCCGGGTCCGGCCGCCTGTACCCGCCGGCCTCCGCCCCCGCCCCGCTGGGAGGCGGGTGGGCAGCCGCCGACCGGCTCCCGGCCCCTCGAGGGGGAAGAAGCGGGCCCGGGCCGGAAACGGGACAACGGCAGCGCGGGACGGTGCCCCGCGCAGCGCGGGACGGTGCCCCGGTCCCCCCCCGCCTCAGACCGGCAAAATCGCGTGCACCCGGTAGCCGCCCCCATACCGGGGCCCCGCGAAGCAGGAGCCGCCGAGGGCGCCCGTGCGTTCGCGCATGCCGAGGAGGCCGTGGCCGCCGCCCGGGTCGGTCGGGGGTGGGGCGGAGTCGGCCGAGTCGCCGCCGTCGTCGAGGACCGTCACCTCCACCGACGGCCCCACCCGCACCACGCTGACCTCCGCCCGCGCCCCCGGCCCCGCGTGCTTGCGCACGTTCGTCAGGGCCTCCTGGACGACCCGGTACGCCGCCAGGTCCACGGCCGCCGGCAGCGCTCCCGCCCCGGGCCCCAGCTGCACGATGACCTCCACCGGCAGCCCGGCGTGCCGGAAGGTGTCCACCAGCTCGTCCAGGACGGCCAGCCCCGGCGCCGGCTCCGTCGGCGCCTCCGGGTCGCCGGACTGGCGCAGTAGCCCGACCGTGGCGCGCAGTTCGTTCAGTGCCGAGCGGCTGGCTTCCCGTACGTGGGCCAGGGCCTCCTTCGCCTGGTCCGGGCGCTTGTCCATGACGTGCGCGGCCACCCCCGCCTGCACGTTGACCAGCGCGATGTGGTGCGCCACCACGTCGTGCAGGTCCCGCGCGATCCGCAGCCGCTCCTCGGCGACCCGCCGCCGCGCCTCTTCGTCCCGGGTCCGCTCGGCGCGCTCGGCCCGCTCCCGGATGGCGTCGATGAAGGCCCGCCGGCTGCGCACGGCGTCACCGGCGGCCGCGGCCATGCCCGTCCAGGCGAAGATCCCGAGGTTCTCCTGCGCGTACCAGGGCATCGGTCCGGCGAGCATGGCCACGCCCGTCAGGCCCGTCATGGTGAGCAGTCCGATCCGCCAGGTCGTGGGCCGGTCGGTGCGCGAGGCCACCGTGTACAGGGCGATCACCGCGCACATGGCGACGGGCGCCCGCGGCTCCCCGGTGGTCAGCTCCAGCAGCGAGAGCCCGCAGGTCACGGCCAGTACGGTGCGCGGCCGCCGGCGCCGCCACACCAGGGCGGCCGCGCCGAGCAGCATCAGTACCAGCGAGAACGGCTCGGGGGTGCGCGTCCCGAAGGTGGGCCCGTGCGGGCCGTGCGGATCGGCGAAGGACCCGAGCACCATGGCGACGAACGCCCCGAACGCGAGCACGGCATCGGTGGCGAGCGGATGGGCCCGCATCCACTGCCGGGTGGGCGCGAACCGCCCGAGGTCTGTCGTCACGCGGATACGGTACGGCCTGCCCGGGCTCCGGCTACCGGCTGTCCACCGGCGGAGGGCGCCGGCCCAGCGGCTGCCGGGAGCGCTCCGGGCCCCACTGGGCCCGGACCACGCAGACCGCCATGACGGCGGCGATGGCGGCCAGGTGTTCCTTGCCCGCCAGGTTGTCCTTGATCAGCACCTCGCCGATCATCACCAGGATCACGGCGGCGCCGGTGAGGTAGGCCCGGTAGCGCCAGCAGACGTAGATGGCGAGGCCGACCACCGCCGCCGAGGGCCCGGTGTCGTTGACGATCCGGTCGGACACCGGCAGGCCGAAGGGGTGGTCGGGGCCGAGCGAGAGCCCGATCCGCGCGTACGTGGTCCCGGCGAGCGTGGCGACGTAGCCGATCAGCAGGGTGCGCCACCAGCCGATGCAGATCTCGGAGATGCCGAAGACGAGCAGGATCTGCGCGAGCGCGCCCCACACCGGCAGGTCCAGGGCGGGCACGAACAGGGACAGGGGGGTGCGCAGCAGGGCGAGCCACAGGGGGTCGACCGCTTTGACCGACCCCAGGTTCTGGACCGGCTGGAAGCCCCACGACGTGTTCTGCACGATCTGGAAGACCGAGGTCAGGCAGACCGCGCCGAGGGTCATGGGGATCGCCCGCCACTTGTCGTGGACGAGCGCGTCCCGGACGGTCCAGAACAGGGGCCCCCACTCGCGGCGGGCGAACCGCCCGAGTGAGGAGGTGGCCAACGCTGTCAACGGCGGGTCTCCAGGTGTCTGCGGTGCAGCCACTTCGGCAGGCCGGGGGCCTCCAGGAAGCCCTCGGCCCGGCCCGCCGCGATACCGATCCGCAGCAGGTCCGAACTCTTCTCGAAGAGCATGAACCGCGGTTCCCAGATCGGCCGGTATTTGGCGTTGGCCCGGTAGAGGGACTCGATCTGCCACCAGCGGGAGAAGAAGCTCAGCAGCGAGCGCCACATCCGCAGCACCGGGCCCGCGCCGAGCCGCGACCCGCGCTCGAAGACGGACCGGAACATCGCGAAGTTCAGCGAGACCTGGGTGACCCCGATCTCCTTGGAGCGTTCCAGGAGTTCGATGACCATGAACTCCATCAGGCCGTTCTCGGAGTCCCGGTCGCGGCGCATCAGGTCCAGCGACAGGCCCTTGGGGCCCCACGGTACGAAGGACAGCACGGCCCGCAGGTCGCCGTTGCCGTCGGTGCACTCCAGCATCACGCACTGGCCGTCGCCGGGGTCGCCCAGTCGGCCCAGCGCCATGGAGAAGCCGCGCTCGGTCGCGCCGTCGCGCCAGTCGTCGGCGCGCTCCAGCAGGACGTCCATCTCGTCGGCCGGGATGTCGGCGTGGCGGCGGATCCGCACCGTGTAGCCGGCCCGCTTGACGCGGTTGTAGGCCTGCCGGACGGTCCGCATGGCGCGGCCCTCCAGCGTGAAGTCGGCGGTCTCGACGATCGCCTCGTCGCCCAGTTCCAGCGCGTCCAGCCCGTGCCGGGCGTAGATCTGCCCGGCCTCCTCGCTCGCGCCCATCACGGCCGGCACCCAGCCGTGCTCGCGGGCTTCGGCCAGCCAGGGCTCGATGGCCCCGGGCCAGGCCTCGGGGTCGCCGATCGGGTCACCGGAGGCCAGCGAGACCCCGCCGACGACGCGGTAAGTGACGGCGGCCTTCCCGGTGGGGGACCAGATGACGGACTTCTCGCGGCGCAGCGCGAAGTAGCCGAGCGAGTCGCGGTCGCCCTGCTTGGCGAGCAGGGCCCGCAGCCGGTCCTCGTCCTCCTCGGAGAGGGGGTCGACGGCGCGCCGCGAGCGGAAGGCCGCGAACAGCACGGCCAGCAGCAGGAGCATCGACATGACGTTGATGAAGACGTCCACCCAGCCGGGCGTGGTGATGGTCCGATAGGTCTTGGCGTCCGGGTCCAGGGTGATCAGGCGCATCACGCCGTACCGCCAGCGGGACAGGAAGGTGGCCTCGGCGCCGGCCGCCGCGGTGTTGGTGGCCCCGACGAGCAGGGCCGCGATCAGCGAGGTGACCAGCAGGCCCGCGGTGGCCACGATGGTGGCGAGCGCGGGGTTGGAGCGGTCGCCCTTGGCGTAGAACTCCCGGCGGCCCAGCAGCAGGGCGCCGACGAACAGGGCGGTCAGGACGAGCGAGACCCAGTTCTGCGTGTGCTCGCGGAACTCCGGGTAGCACAGGTTGAACTCGCCCCACTGGACGCACGGGGCGAAGGCCGCCCGCAGGAAGGCCAGCAGCAGCATGCCGCCCAGTACCAGGTTCAGGATCCACGCGGCGCGTTTGCGGCGGCCCATGGTGACGGCCAGCATCAGCGAGAACAGGCCGGACGCGAAGCCGGCGGTGAGCAGGTACGGGGTGTAGAAGTCCTCGATGTTGTGCTGGCGCAGATCCTGGCCGAGCGAAACCCACACCGCGCTGAGGAAGTTGACGAAGGTGACGGCGCGCAGGTACCAGACCGCGAACGCGGCGCTGCGCCGTGAGCGGGTGCTCCCCCGGCCGGTCTCCCGGCCGCCCCCCGCCGCCTTTCCGGCGGAGTCGCCGCCGGTCTCTTTCCTTCCGGATGCCGGCCCGGGCGCCCCTGCGGCGCCGCGGTCGGTTTCTACGCTGGTCAAACGGACCTCTCCCATAAAAAGCGATCATATGGGGCGTCGCGATCCATGGCGGGCCAGTCCGGGGACTGCGGCCTGGTCAGGACCGCGGGCCCCGGTGACTCATTCCGTCGGCTCCTGCGCCGCCTGCTCCGGGAGTTCCGCCGCGAGTGCGGCAGCCGCCTGGACCAGGGGGAGTGCCAGCAATGCCCCGGTACCTTCGCCCACTGTGACGCCGTGGTCGAGCACAGGGTTGAGTGCCATCCGGTCCAGTGCCTTCGCCTGGCCGGGCTCGCCGCTCGCCTGGCCGGCGAGCCACCAGTCGGGCGCCCGGAACGCGGCCCGCTGGGCGACCAGTCCGCAGGCCGCCGAGACGACGCCGTCGAGGATGACCGGCGTACGGCGCACCGCGCACTGGAGCAGGAAACCGGTGATGGCGGCCACGTCGGCGCCGCCCACCGCGGCCAGCAGCGCGATCTGGTCGCCCAGCACCGGCCGGGCCCGGCGCAGCGCGTCGCGGATCGCCGCGCACTTGCGCATCCAGGCCAGGTCGTCGATGGGCAGGCCGCCGCGGCCGGTCACCACGGAGGCGTCGGTGCCGCACAGGGCGGCGACCAGGGTGGCGGCGACGGTGGTCCCGCCGACGCTCAGGTCGCCGAGGACGACCAGATCCGTACCGGAGTCGGCCTCCTCGTCGGCGATCCGCATCCCGAGACGCAGCGCCGCCTCGGCCTCCTCGGCCGTCAGCGCGTCCTCCACGTCGATCCGGCCGCTGCCGCGCCGCACGCGGTCGCGGACCACGTCCTCGGGCAGCAGCTCCGGGTCGCAGTCGAGCCCCGCGTCGACGACCCGCACCGTGGTGCCGAGCCGGCCGGCCAGGATGGCGACGGGGCTGGTCCCGTCGAGCACCGCCCGTACGAGCTCGTGGCCGGTGGACGCGGCGCGCGCGGAAACGCCCTCGGAGGCGATCCCGTGGTCGGCGGCGAACAACACCACGCGCGGGTGCTCGATCGGCTTGACCGGCACCCGCCCCTGAGCGGCGGCGAGCCACTCGGCGAGCTCGTCGAGCCGGCCCAGCGCGCCGGGCGGCACCGAGAGGCGTTCACGGCGTTCCTCGGCATCACGCCGGACGCCCCCGTCGGGGCGCTCGATCAGATCGGAGAAGTCGTCGAGATTCAGCGTGCTCATCTGCCGAAGCGTACAGCCGGTGAGGCCCTCCCCTCAGGGGGTGCCCCGGTGCCGGCCGGGCCTCAGCGCTCCGAGGTGCACACCCGCCATCACGAGGGGCGCGCCCAGCAGCAGACCCACCGTCAGCTCCTCGTCGTCGAGCCAGGCGGAGAGCACGATCGTGACCACCGGGATCACGACGAAGACGTAGGCGGCGCGCGACGCGCCCCAGTGGCGGACCACCACCAGGTAGAGGACGAACGTCAGCACCGAGCCCGCCACGACCATGTAGGCCAGGGCCCACCAGGTCGCCGTCCGCTCCGGCAGCCGCCAGGTGTCCCCGGCGGCGAACGAGCCGGTGAGCAGCAGCGCCGTCGCGGCGCTCATGCCCACCGCGTTCATCGTCACCGGGTGGACCGGCGGCAGCCGGTGCACGAGCACGGTGGCCTCGGCGAAGGACAGGACGGCGCCCAGCACCGCCAGCAGGGACAGCACCGGCACATCGCCCTGCAGCGGAGCCCGCGAGGCCAGCGCCACCCCGGTGGCGGCGACGAGCGTGCCCGCCAGCGCGGACTTGCGGAAGGGCTCCTGCCGTTGGGCCACCACCAGCAGCAGCGCCACCAGCGGCACCAGGGCCAGCAGCGTCTGCCCCAGCCCCGCGTGGACACGGACCAGCGCGTAGTAGGCCAGCGCGAAGGTCACCCCGAAGTTGAGGACCCCGTACAGGACCGCGCCGGCCAGAGCCCGCCCGCGCGGCAGCGCGAGGCGCAGCACGGCCATGACCGCCAGCAGCACCACCGCGGACGCCCCGAACCGCAGCGACGCGCCCCACAGCGGGTCCAGTTCGCGGTTGCTGAACCGCACGCCCACCGCATTGCCGCCACCCAGCAGGCAGCACCCGGCGAAGGCGGCCAGCCCGGTCCTCTCTCCGGCGGATCTCGAGGGCTTCACGGCGTCACCCCTGCCATTTCCCGAGGCGCTGCTGTTCCTTGCTATTCCTTGAGTACGAGCACCTGCCCCGCGACGACGAGGAGCACCTGCTCGCACTCGTTCCCCACCGCGGTGTTGAGGCGGCCCAGCTCGTCGCGGAAGCGGCGGCCCGACGCGGTCGCCGGGACGATCCCGGACCCCACCTCGTTGCTGACCAGCACCACCGTGCGGCGGGTCGCGCGCACCGCGGCCACCAGCTCGGCCATCCGGTCGGCCAGCTTCAGCCGGCCGGTGGCGGCCCACTCCGCGTCGTCCCAGGCGCCCACCCGGTCCATCGCGTCCGTCAGCCACAGCGCCAGGCAGTCGATCAGCAGCGGCGGACCCGTCTCGGCCAGCAGCGGGACCAGGTCGCAGCTCTCCACCGTCCGCCAGCTCGCGGGCCGGCGCTCCCGGTGCAGGCCGATCCGCTGCGCCCACTCCGCGTCCCCTTCGCGGGTGCCGGCGGTGGCCACGTAAACCACCCCGGGGAAGGCCTCCAGCCGCCGCTCCGCCTCGTAGGACTTGCCGGAGCGGGCCCCGCCCAGCACCAGCGTGCGGCGCGGCAGGTCCGGCACCGCGTGGTACTCCCCGACGATCAGGGTGCTCCCGTCCGGCACGGCCCGGGCCCCGGCGGCCGCGCACCGGCGCTCCAGCTCCCGGCCGGGCGGGGTGTCGTGGTCGAGGTGGACGGCGACCACGTCCGTGGCCGGGCCCACCGCGCCGCTCGCCCGCAGCCGTGCCAGGGCCTCGGGCCGGCCCAGCACGTCGGCGAGGACCATGTCGTACGGCCGCTGCCCGGTCGCCCCGCCCCCAGACTCCGTCCGGGGGGACCCCCATGTCCCGGCCGGCGCCCCGCCGGGCGGGAGGTACAGCAGCCGGCCGCCGTCCGGGCCGGTCACCTCGTAGCCGGTGCCCGGCGCGTCCATCGGTACCGCCCGCACCCGGTGCCCGGAGATCACCGACAGCTCCCGCCCGTCGGGCACCCGCCCGGCGGCCGGCAGCCCGGGCGGCAGCTCCACCGCGGGCCCGTCGTGCGGGTGGGTCAGCAGGACCTGTCGTACGCCGGCCAGCGAATGCCCGGCCCGGGCGCCGGCCAGCACCGCCCCGGGGGTCAGGTCCAGCAGCAGCGCCCCGTCGACGAGGACGGCCGTCGCGGCGCGGGAGCGGGTGCCGACGGAGACCGCGCAGGCCGCACAGGGACAGCCGGGGCGGGGCAGGCCCTCGGGTGTGCCGGTGCCGAGCAGAGTGAGTTCCACAGGATGATCCTCCCGCGTCGCCGAGAGTGGTGCGCGCCCGGCTACTCTGCGGGCAGACTCAAGGCGAGCAGCGGACGAGCAACGGAGGCGGACATGGCGTGGACGTGGCGGTTCGAGACGGCCGAGGGCGCGGAGACGAGCCCGTCGGTGGTGCCGGAGGAGTTCACCACGCAGGGGGACGCGGAGTCCTGGATCGGCGAGTACTGGAAGGACCTGCTGGACGGCGGCGTCGAACAGGTCCGCCTGTCGGACGACGGCGGTACGGAGATCTACGCGATGTCGCTCCGCGAGGCCCTGGGGGCCTGATCCCCCGCGGCGCCGTTGCGGGGGCTCCGCCCCGCACCGGCGCACCCGGGCGGGCAAGATCCAGGCCCGCCTGGGGGCACCTCCCAGCGGTAGCTGGGGGAGTTTGAGACGCGGGGTCTGGGGCGGAGCCCCAGGTCCCGGCGCAGCCGGGCTCCCCGCAGCGGGGTCAGCCCCGGACACCGCACAGGTGCAAGAGGGCGGCCACACCCCGGTAGGGATCGGTACGGCCCGCCCGGTCCTCCGCGGCCAGCAGCCGCTCCAGCTCCTCGTCGGGCGGCAGCGTCTCGCCCGCCTCGGTGCCGTCGGTGAAGACGCGCACCCCGTACCAGGAGTGCAGCGGCGCCCCGATCCCGGCCAGCGTGGCCGTCAGGCCGGCCAGCCGGTCGGCGCGCACGTCCAGGCCGAGCCGGTTCGTGTAGTCGATGCTGTCGAAGGCGGCCAGCGCACCCTTCCAGTCGCCGTCCAGCCCCGGCCGCATGGCGAGGGCGTCGCCGTTGCGCACGAGCAGGGACAGCAGCCCGCCGGGGGCCAGCATCCGGGCCAGCCCGGCGAGCATGGCGTCCGGCTCGGGCACGTACATCAGCACCCCGTGGCACAGCACCACGTCGAAACTGCCCGGCAGGAAGTGCGCGCCCGTCTCGCGGCCGTCGCCCTCCATGAGCCGGACCCGGTCGCGGATGCCGGCGGGCTCCCGTTCCAGCGCCTCGCGCGCGACGGCGAGCATGGCGGGGTCCTGCTCCAGGCCCGTGACCTTGTGCCCGGCGCGGGCGAGGCGCAGCGCCTGCGTGCCCTGGCCCATGCCTACGTCGAGCACGCGCAGCCGCTGTCCCACCGGGAAGCGGTGCGCGATCTGCTCGTCGACCTGGCGGCCCACGAGCTCCTGCCGGACGGCGTTACGGAGCCCGCCCAGACCCTCCAGCCAGAGGCGGGCGCCCTCGGCGAATCCGCTCAGGGCCGCTCTCCACGCTTGACCTGCGGCTTCGGCAGGCGCAGCCGGCGCATCTGGAGGGTGCGCATGAGGCCGTACGCGACGGCGCCGCGGCGCGGCTCGTTCGCGAAGCGCTCGTTCAGCGCCTTGCGCAGGCGGAACACCAGGCCGATGGAGTCGACGATGATCAGGGCGATCACGGCCAGCCACAGCAGCAGCGCGATGTTCTGGATCGACGGCACCCGGATCATGCTCAGGACGAGGATGACCACGGCCAGCGGCAGGAACATTTCGGCGACCGAGAAGCGGGAGTCCACGAAGTCGCGGACGAACCGGCGCACGGGGCCCTTGTCACGGGCGGGCAGGTAGCGCTCGTCGCCGTTGGCCAGCGCCTCGCGCTGCTTGGCCATCTCCACGCGACGGCGCTCACGGGCTCGCTTGGCATCCTCCTTGCGGTTGCCGGTCGAGGCCACCACGGCCTTGCGCTGCGACTGGGCCACAGCACGCTTCGGCGTAGGGCGGCCCTTCGGGGCCTGCGGGTCACGGGGCTGCGAGAGGTCGGCGCTCACCTTGTCGGCGGCGGCGTCCTTCTCTTCCTTGGAGGAGCGGTTCCCAAACACAAAACCCAAGCCTACGTGGTTGCGGGCACGGGCCCCACCCCGGCGGGGAACGATCCGGCAACGGCGGGCGTCTTCCCATTGCACGGTTCGGGGGCCCACCTACTCCTTACGCCTGACACGGCGAGGACGCAGTCGTCCTGGAGGAGGAGCGCATCCGTCCTCGAACAGTGCGGTAATGGAGACAGGGCCCGTACTGTGGGTTCTGTCGGTGACCTGGAGCACAGTCCGTCTAGAAGGGGGCGCGCGAAGCCCATGAGCGGTGTCATGAAGCGTATGGGGATGATCTTCCGCGCGAAGGCGAACAAGGCCCTGGACCGGGCCGAGGACCCGCGCGAGACCCTCGACTACTCGTACCAGAAGCAGCTCGAACTGCTGCAGAAGGTGCGCCGCGGAGTCGCCGACGTGGCGACGTCCCGCAAGCGCCTGGAGCTTCAGCTGAACCAGCTCCAGGGGCAGTCCGCCAAGCTGGAGGACCAGGGCCGCAAGGCCCTCGCCCTGGGCCGCGAGGACCTGGCCCGCGAGGCCCTCTCCCGCCGTGCCTCGCTCCAGCAGCAGGTCAGCGACCTGGAGGTGCAGCACCAGACCCTTCAGGGCGAGGAGGAGAAGCTCACCCTCGCCGCCCAGCGGCTCCAGGCCAAGGTGGACGCCTTCCGCACGAAGAAGGAGACCATCAAGGCCACCTACACCGCGGCGCAGGCGCAGACCCGGATCGCGGAGTCCTTCTCCGGCATCTCGGAGGAGATGAGCGACGTCGGCCTGGCCATCCAGCGGGCCGAGGACAAGACCGCCCAGCTGCAGGCCCGCGCCGGCGCGATCGACGAGCTGCTGGCCTCCGGCGCGCTCGACGACCAGAGCGGGCTCGGCTCCAAGGACGACATCCAGGCCGAGCTGGACCGCCTGTCGGGCGGTACGGACGTGGAGCTGGAGCTCCAGCGCATGAAGGCGGAACTGGCGGGCGGCCCCTCCGCCCAACAGCAGGCCATCGAGGGCGGTGCCCCGGGCAGCGCCCAGCAGCCGCAGACCCAGCACCGGTTCGACAAGCAGTAGGACGGGGCCCGTCATGATTGTCCGCATCATGGGGGAAGGCCAGGTGAAGGTGGCCGACAGCCACTTCGCCGAGCTCAACAAGCTGGACGACGAACTGCTCGAGGAGATGGAGAGCGGTGACGAGGAGGGCTTCCGGCGCACGCTGGGCGCACTGCTCGATGCCGTACGGCGGCTCGGCGAGCCGCTGCCCGATGAGGCGCTGGAGCCGTCCGAGCTGATCCTGCCCGGGGATGACGCGACGCTGGACGAGGTCCGGGAACTGCTCGGAGACGACGGGCTGATTCCGGGCTGATTCCGGGCTGAAGCACCACGATGACGGGCCCTCCCCCTCCCGGGGAGGGCCCGTCGCCGTTCTCAATGCGTGGGCGGCTTCTCCACGGCGGCCCGTTCCGGGTCGGGGGTCCCGCCGATGAAGTTCTCGAACCTGCGCCGCGGCGCCGCCCAGCGCCGGTCGTGGTGGAAGGCCCGCAGTCCGGCCTTGGCGCGGGCGCGCGGGCGGTTGGCGTAGAACTTCTTCGCGTACGGGGACCCGGGCCGGGCCAGCCGGATCGCGCCGATCAGGGCCACGAAGGGGACGACCACGCCGAAGAGGGCGGTGCGCGCCTTGCCCTTCCACAGGGCGATCAGGGCCAGGAAGAAGTTGGTGGCGGTGTTCATGGCGACCAGCCCGCGGCTCTGGCGCTCCTCGGCGGTCAGGTCGTTCACCCCGAAGGGCACGAATCCGCCCAGGACCAGCGCCACCAGGGCGGCCGTCAGGACCACGATCTCCACGCTCTTGCGGCCCTGCTCGCTCCAGTAGACGTCGTCCAGGTGCAGGATCAGCGCGAACTCGTCCAGGACCAGGCCGGCGCCCAGCCCGAAGATGACGGCCGAGACCATCGCCCCGAAGCCGTAGCGGCCGCTGCCGACCGCGCCGAAGCCGCCGATGATCACGAGGATCACGCCGGGCACCACGTGGTGGACGTGCACGCCGCCCGGGGTGATGTTCTTGAAGGGGCCTCTCCCCGCCCGGATCAGCCGGGTGATCACGCGGGTGACCAGGAACGACAGCACGAAGGAGACCAGGGCGAGGAGCAGAGGGAGCTTCCCCGGTTCGACGATGTTGCGATACCACCAGTGACCCATCCCACTGACTCCCTATTTGGTACGTAATGGGTAATTTACCGTCCGTGGTGAGCGGGTAGCGTTCGCGCCGATGACAGATTCGTTCGAAGACCAGCCGCCGACGCCGCCCCCGGGGCGCGCCTCGCTGCCCGACGGCCTCCGCTTCGCGTTCGGCACCCTGACGGTGCTGCCCGCCCGCATCACCCGCTGGGACCGCCCCGCGGCCCGCACCGGGATGGCCTGCGCCCCGCTCGCCGGCCTGGTCGTCGGCCTGCTCGCCGCCGTGCCCGGGGTGCTGCTGCTCCTGCTCGGCGGGGGCCCGATGCTCGCCGCGGCCGTTACCGTCGCCGTACCGGCCGCCCTGACCCGCGGCCTGCACCTCGACGGGCTCGCCGACACGGCCGACGGGCTGGGCAGCGCCAAACCCGCCGGTGAGGCGCTGCGCATCATGAAGCAGTCCGACATCGGCCCCTTCGGCGTCGTGGCCCTGGTCCTCCTGCTGCTGGTGCAGGTGGCCGCCCTGTCCGAGGCGTACGCCGGCAGCTGGACCCGCGGCGCCCTCGCCGCCGCGACCGCCGCCGTGACCGCCCGCCTCGCCATGACCCTGGCCTCCCGCGAAGGGGTTCCGCCCGCCCGCCCCGAGGGGCTCGGCGCGGCGGTCGCCGGGGTGGTCCCGCGGCGGGCGGCCGCCGCCGTCGCCGCGCTCACCGTGGTCCTGGCCGCGGCCGCCGCACTCCCGCTGGGCCTCCCGGCCGCCGGTCGGCACGCCGCGGCCGTCCTGGCCGCCCTGCTCGCCGCGGAACTGCTGCTGCGCCGCTGCGTCCGGCGCTTCGACGGGGTCACCGGCGACGTCTTCGGAGCCCTGGCCGAGGTCTCCGCGACCACCGCCCTGATCGTCCTCGCCCTGGGCTGACGGCCGGGCGGTCACTTCGGGTCAGCCCCCGGTGCGCGATCGCTCCGCGTCGTCGAGGAACCCGGGAACCCGGGCGTTGAAGGTCCGCACGGGGATGCCGTGTCCGGCGCCGGGGACGACCTCGGTCCGTACGTCCGGGATCAGGCGGCGCGCACGGGCCTCGGCGCGGCGGGAGTCCACGATGCGGTCGGCGCCACCCAGCAGCACGAGGGTGGGCGCGGCGAGCGAGCGCAACTCCTCATCGCTCATGCGCTGCGGCCGCGGCAGTCGGATCCGGAAACCGCGGATCGCCTCCAGCGACAGCAGCATCCCCGCCTCGGCTTCCTCCGGGGACGCGCCCGTATCGCCGATGAGGTCGGCGAACCAGCGGCGTTGGACCTTCTCGGAGCCGCTCGCGAAGGCGGCGACGGAGCTCAGCAGGAAGCCCGGCTTGAGCGGGGCCAGGGCCCGGGGCGGTTCGTACACCGTGACGGAGACCGCGCGTTCGGGCTCGCGTACGGCGTGCTGCAGCGCGACGCCGCCGCCGTACGAGTGCCCGATCAGGTGGACGCGCCCCAGGCCCAGCCCGGCGAGGGTCTCCTCCAGCCAGGCGGCCGTGTCGTCGGCGTCGCCGATCCGACGGCTCTGCGTGCTGTATCCGGGCTCGCCCACCCGGTCGACGGCCAGCACGCGGCGGCCCTCCCGGGCCAACACGGCGACATGCGGGGCCCATTCGGCCGGGGTCGCGCTCTGCCCGTGCAGGAGCACCACCGGCGTCCGGTCGCCCGCACCGTAGGTGTGGACCCGGGTCGTTCCGAAACGGGTCGGGACGTCCCGCTCCTCGCGCGGCTCGGGCCAGAACGCCATGGCCCGGTCGTAGGCGGCCAGGACGCGCGCCCGCGCGGCGTCGTCGGTGAAACGGCCGATCGGTGCGGCCATGGTTGCCCTCCCCCTGTCCGGCGGCCCGTGCGGCCACCCGCAGAAACGATCTTCGCAAGGGCCGGCAGGGGCACGGCCCACCGGGGGCCGGTACGACGCGCACCTACTCTGGGCGTATGACCGAGCCCGTGCACGCCAGCCCCGCACGCCAGATCCGAGTGCTGCTCGCCGACGACCAGGCACTGCTGCGCAGCGCCTTCAAGGTGCTCGTCGACTCCGAGCCCGACATGGAGGTCGTCGGCGAGGCCTGCGACGGGGCCCAGGCCTTCGAACTCGCCCGCCGCGCCCGCCCCGACGTCGTACTCATGGACATCCGGATGCCCGGCACCGACGGACTCGCCGCCACCCGCATGATCAGCGGCGATCCCGAACTCGCCGCCGTGCGCGTGGTGATGCTGACGACCTTCGAGGTCGACGAGTACGTCGCCGCCGCCCTGCGGGCCGGCGCCTCCGGCTTCCTCGGCAAGGGCGCCGAACCGGAGGAGCTCCTCAACGCCATCCGGGTCGCGCACGCGGGCGAGGCCCTGCTCTCCCCGGCCGCCACCAAGGGGCTCATCGCCACCTTCCTCGCCCAGGGCGGCGGCGCCGACCCGGCCGCCGCCGCGGCCGCGGCCGGCACCCACGCGCAGCGGCTCGCCGCGCTGACCGTCCGGGAGCGGGAGGTCCTCGTACACGTGGCCGCGGGACTGTCCAACGACGAGATCGCCGGACGGCTGGAAGTCAGCCCGCTCACCGTCAAGACCCACGTCAACCGGGCCATGGCCAAGCTCGGCGCCCGCGACCGCGCGCAATTGGTGGTCATCGCCTACGAATCGGGACTGGTCCGGCCCCGCTCGGAGTAGCGGCGCAGTAGTGCGGCGTACTGCGGACGCGGTATGCCGCAGATAAGGACGGGACCTGCGAGCGACGCGGCGGCGCCACGGCATGGACCAGGCTGAAAAGGCCCTCGCCTTCGCCACTGCAGAGAGATCCCATACCCATGTCCTGGCTGTCCCGCTTCAGCCTTGCCCAAAGGGCGTTGATCGGCCTCGTGTCGCTCGTCGCGCTCCTCTTCGGCGCCATAGCCATCCCGCAGCTCAAGCAGCAGCTGCTGCCCTCCATCGAACTGCCCATGGTGTCCGTGCTCGCGCCGTACCAGGGCGCCTCGCCCGACGTGGTGGAGAAGCAGGTCGTCGAACCGATCGAGGCCACGCTCAAGGGCGTCGACGGCATCACCGGCATCACCTCCACCGCCAGTGAGGGCAACGCCCTCATCATGGCCACCTTCGACTACGGCGACAGCGGCACCAAGCAGCTCGTCGCCGACGTCCAGCAGGCCGTCAACCGGGCCCGCGTCCGGCTGCCCGCCGAGGTGGACCCGCAGGTGGTGGCCGGTTCCACCGACGACATCCCGACGGTCATCCTGGCCGTCACCTCCGACAAGGACCAGCAGGCGCTCGCCGACCAGCTGGAACGTTCCGTCGTCCCCGTCCTGTCGGACATCGAGGGCGTGGGCCAGGTCACCGTCGACGGCGTCCGGGACCTCCAGGTCACCGTCACCCCCGACAACGCCAGGCTCGCGGCCGCCGGCCTCGACGGTGCCACCCTCGCCCAGGGCCTCCAAGCGGGCGGCGCGACCGTCCCCGCCGGCTCCTTCGACGAGGAGGGCAAGAACCGGACCGTCCGCGTCGGCGCCGGCTACACCTCCCTCGCCCAGATCGAGGACCTGCGCCTGAGCGCCGGCCCCGGCAAGCCCGCCGTCCGCCTCGGCGACGTGGCCACCGTCCAGCAGGAGGCCGCCAAGGCCGTCTCCCTCACCCGCACCAACGGAAAGCCCAGCCTCGCCCTCGTCCTCACCATGGACAAGGACGGCAGCGCCGTCGCCATCTCCGACGCCGTCAAGGACAAGCTGCCCGAGCTGCGCTCCACCCTCGGCGCCGGAGCCGAGCTCACCGTCGTCAGCGACCAGGGCCCGGCCGTCGCCAAGTCCATCTCCAGCCTCACCACCGAGGGCATGCTCGGCCTGCTCTTCGCGGTGATCGTGATCCTGGTCTTCCTCGCCTCGCTGCGCTCGACGCTGGTCACCGCGGTCTCCATCCCGCTGTCCGTCGTCCTCGCGCTCATCGTGCTGTGGACCCGCGACCTCTCGCTCAACATGCTGACGCTGGGCGCCCTCACCATCGCCATCGGCCGCGTCGTCGACGACTCGATCGTGGTCCTGGAGAACATCAAGCGGCACCTCGGCTACGGCGAGGAGCGCGAGACCGCCATCATCACCGCGGTCAGGGAAGTGGCGGGCGCGGTCACCTCCTCCACCCTCACCACCGTCGCCGTCTTCCTGCCGATCGGCCTCGTCGGCGGCATGATCGGCGAGCTCTTCGGCTCCTTCTCGCTCACCGTCACCGCCGCCCTGCTGGCCTCGCTGCTCGTCTCGCTGACGGTCGTACCGGTGCTCTCGTACTGGTTCCTGCGCGCCCCGAAGGGTGTGGCGTCGGGGGACGCCGAGAGCGCCGCGCGGGCCCGGCGCGAGGCCGAGGAGAAGGAGGCGCGCAGCCGCCTCCAGAAGCTCTACGTCCGCGTCCTGGGCTTCGCCACCCGGCGCCGCCTGACCAGCGTGTCGATCGCGGTCGTCATCCTCGTCGGCACCTTCGGGATGACCCCGCTGCTGAAGACGAACTTCTTCGACCAGGGCGAGCAGAGCGTCCTGACGGTCAAGCAGGAGCTGGCCCCCGGCACCTCGCTGGCCGCCTCCGACGAGGCGAGCCGCAAGGTCGAGAAGGCGCTGGCCTCGGTCGAGGGCGTCAAGAGCTACCAGGTCACCGTCGGCTCCTCCGGCTTCCTCGCGGCCTTCGGCGGCGGTACGGGCTCCAACCAGGCCTCGTACCAGGTCACCCTGAAGGACTCGGGCGACGCCGAGGCCGTGAAGAAGCGGATCGAGGGCGAGCTGGCCAAGCTCGACGGCATCGGCGAGACCCGGATCGCCGCCGGCGACGGCTTCGGCAACCAGAACCTCAGCGTGGTCGTCAAGGCCGGAGACGCCGACGTCCTCGCCAAGGCCGCGGAGCAGGTCCGCGCCGAGGTCGCCACCCTCAAGAACGTCACCGACGTGCAGAGCGACCTGTCCCAGTCCGTGCCCCGGATCTCGGTGACCGCCACCCCCAAGGCCGCGGACGCGGGCCTGAACCAGGCAGCGCTCGGCGCGATCGTCGCCCAGGCCGTACGGGGCAACCCGGCGGGCAAGGCCGTACTGGACAACACCGAGCGGGACATCGTCATCCGCTCCGCGCAGCCCGCCACCACCCTGGCCGAACTGCAGGCGCTCCAGGTCGGCCCGCTCAAGCTCGGCGACATCGCCGACGTCAAGGTGGTCCCCGGGCCGGTCGCGATGACCCGGATCGACGGCGCCCGCGCCGCCACCATCACGGCGAAGCCGGTCGGCGACAACACCGGCGCGGTCAGCTCCGACCTCCAGACGAAGATCAAGGCCCTGGACCTGCCGGAGGGCGCCACGGCCTCCATCGGCGGCGTCTCGGAGGACCAGGACGAGGCCTTCGCCTCGCTGGGCCTGGCCATGTTCGCGGCCATCGCGATCGTGTTCATGCTGCTCGTCGCGACCTTCCGCTCGCTGGTCCAGCCGCTGATCCTGCTCGTCTCGATCCCGTTCGCGGCGACCGGCGCGCTCGGCCTGCTGTTGGTCACCGGCACTCCGATGGGCGTACCGGCGATGATCGGCATGCTGATGCTCATCGGCATCGTCGTGACCAACGCGATCGTCCTGATCGACCTGGTCAACCAGTACCGGGCGCAAGGCCTGGGCGTCGTGGAGGCCGTCGTCGAAGGCGGCCGCCACCGGCTCCGCCCCATCCTGATGACGGCCCTGGCGACGATCTTCGCGCTGCTCCCGATGGCGCTGGGCGTCACCGGCGAGGGCGGTTTCATCTCGCAGCCGCTCGCGGTCGTGGTGATCGGCGGCCTGGTCAGCTCCACCCTGCTGACCCTGCTCCTGGTGCCGACGCTCTACACGATGGTGGAACTCCGCAAGGAACGCCGCCGCGCGAAGCGCGCGGCGCGCGGCGCGGCCAAGCTGAGGGTGGTCTCCCCGAGGGAGGAGACCCCGACCGGCGTCTGACCGGACCGGACCGGACCCTGACGGGTCCGGGCCCCACCGCATGCCGAAAGGGCGGTCCCCGTACGGGGACCGCCCTTTCGTGTGCCTACGAGCCGGGGCCCGCTTGCTCGTATCCCGCCCCTACGGGAGCGCGAGCATCCGCTCCAGCGCGAGCTTCGCGAAGCTCTCCGTCTCCTTGTCGACCTGGATCTGGTTGACGAGGTTGCCCTCGGCCAGGGACTCCAGGGTCCACACCAGGTGCGGGAGGTCGATGCGGTTCATCGTCGAGCAGAAGCAGACCGTCTTGTCGAGGAAGACGACCTCCTTGTCCTCCGCGGCGAAACGGTTCGCCAGGCGGCGGACCAGGTTCAGCTCGGTGCCGATGGCCCACTTGGAGCCGGCCGGGGCCGCCTCCAGCGCCTTGATGATGTACTCCGTCGAGCCGACGTAGTCCGCGGCCGCCACGACCTCGTGCTTGCACTCGGGGTGGACCAGGACGTTCACGCCCGGGATCCGCTCGCGCACGTCGTTGACCGAGTCGACCGAGAACCGGCCGTGGACCGAGCAGTGGCCGCGCCACAGGATCATCTTGGCGTTCCGCAGCTGCTCGACGGTCAGGCCGCCGTTCGGCTTGTGCGGGTTGTACAGGACGCAGTCGTCCAGGGACATGCCCATGTCGCGGACGGCGGTGTTGCGGCCCAGGTGCTGGTCCGGGAGGAAGAGCACCTTCTCGCCCTGCTCGAAGGCCCACTCCAGGGCCTTCTTCGCGTTGGACGAGGTGCAGATCGTGCCGCCGTGCTTGCCGGTGAAGGCCTTGATGTCGGCGGAGGAGTTCATGTACGAGACGGGGACCGTCGCACCGGCGACGCCGGCCTCGGTGAGCACGTCCCAGCACTCGGCGACCTGCTCGGCGGTGGCCATGTCGGCCATCGAGCAGCCGGCGGCCAGGTCCGGCAGGACGACCTTCTGGTCGTCCGAGGTCAGGATGTCCGCGGACTCGGCCATGAAGTGCACGCCGCAGAAGACGATGTACTCGGCTTCCGGCTTGGCGGCCGCGTCCTTGGCCAGCTTGAAGGAGTCGCCGGTGACGTCGGCGAACTCGATCACCTCGTCGCGCTGGTAGTGGTGGCCGAGGATGAAGACCTTGTCACCGAGCTTCTCCTTGGCCGCGCGGGCGCGCGCCACGAGGTCGGGGTCCGACGGCGAGGGCAGGTCGCCGGGGCATTCGACGCCGCGCTCGCTCTTGGGGTCGGCCTCACGGCCGAGCAGCAGCAGGGCAAGGGGCGTCGGCTGGACGTCCAAAGGCTGGGCGGTGGTCACTGCACGCACCCTTTCTGTTCTGCGACAAGGGACTGCTTGAGGTATCGCTTCGAGTTCTCGTCTATTTGACGCTATCTATCATAACCTCTTCATGTCAGTTTGACGATGTCCATAGTGTCGATGTGACGCATCAGCCCACGGATCGATCGGCTCCGCCCCCCGCGCGGTGTGCGAGCATGAATATCTGAAACAAGCGTCGGGTCCCGGAATGAATCCGCGGTCCCGCTCGTTGCCACCGACGGCAAGAGTCCGACGTTTCCCCGCCCCCGGCGGGGAGCCGCCCACTTCGGGAGTGAATGCAGATGTCCGTACAGGACGACAAGACCACTGTGAGCGACGGCATCCTCCTGTCCGACGCCGCCGCCGAGAAGGTCAGGACCCTGCTGGAGCAGGAAGGCCGCGATGACCTGGCGCTCCGCGTCGCCGTCCAGCCCGGCGGCTGCTCTGGCCTGCGCTACCAGCTCTTCTTCGACGAGCGGTCCCTCGACGGCGACGTCGTCAAGGACTTCGACGGCGTGAAGGTCGTCACGGACCGGATGAGCTCCCCGTACCTCCACGGTGCCTCCATCGACTTCGTCGACACCATCGAGAAGCAGGGCTTCACGATCGACAACCCGAACGCCACCGGCTCCTGCGCCTGCGGCGACTCGTTCAGCTAAACCTGTACGGCCTGTACGACGACGAGGGCCCGCCCCCCGGTCCGACGAGACCGGAGGGCGGGCCCTCTCGCATGCCCCGGGGGTTCCCGGGGCCCTGTGGGCTACTGCCGGGGGAGCGACTGGCCCGAGGTCGCGTCGACCACCTTGCGGTCGCCCAGCGGCTGCTGGAGGGTCACCGTGAGGGACATCTCCTTCGCGATCATGATGCAGGCCTGGCCCGGCTTGTTCGGGGTGTCCGTGATCCTCACCAGGACCGACTCGGGCTGCTCCCGCGCCTCCAGGGCGTAGGTGCTGCACACGCCGCCCCAGAAGTTCACGGTCAGCGTCCGGTCGGAGGCCGCGTACGAGAATCCGGGCACGGTCGGACCGTCCTTCCGGCCGGGAGCGGGCGTGGGCCCGGTGTCCTGGGCGGAGGCCGGCTGGGCCACCGTGTGGCCCGGAGCGCCGTCCTTGCCCGCCACCTCGAAGAGCCAGGCGGGGACCAGGCCGCGGGCCCCGTCCACCGTCCCGGGCGCCAGACCGAGCGCGGCGCCCTTGACCGTCTCCGTGCGCGGCGGCTTCATAGGCCGCGGCTCCGGATTGCAGGGCGGTACGTCCGTCGGCCCCAGGGGGGTGTCCGGGTCCAGCGGCACCGAGGTCGCGCAGCCGCTCGGCCCGGTGTCCGTGCCCTTCGTGCCGCCCGATTTCGCGTTCAGCCGGGCCAGCGCCTCCACGGCCCCGACCACCGGCTGCTCGGCGGCCCGTACGGGGGTCTTCAGCTCGCCGCTGCCCGCCACCACCGAGGCGTCGGCGCCCACGCTCACCTTCGTGGACCAGCCCTGCGTGGCCAGGCCGCCGACCACCGGGTCCGCGGTCACGACCCGCACCGAGCGCTGGGTGAGGCGGGCGTCCAGCCGTGCCCCGGTCTGCCCGACGGCGGCCAGCACCGGGGCCGCGGCGGCCTTCGCGGCCTCCTCGGACACCGGCTTGTCGGTGCCCGGCCCGGCGTCCCCCTGGGGGAGGGTCGCGGGGCCGCAGGTGTCCTTGCCCCGCACGCAGTCGTCCCCGGCGCCGTTGCCACTGCCGTCCCCCGGCACCTGGAAGCGGCTGAAGTTCCAGGTCCCCGGAGCCTTGCGGGTCACCGTGAGCCGGGGCCCGGAACCGTCGGCGGCCTCTCCGGCCAGCCAGACGTCGCCGTTCTGTCGCGGGGCGCCCGCGATGCCGAGCGCGGCGGCGAGCCTGGCCACCTCCTCCGAGGTGACCTCCCCGGACACGGCGAAGGAGGGCGCGCTGTCCGGCCCGTCCGGCAGCTTCACGTCCGCCCGGTAGACCACCCCGCCGCCGGACGGGTCGGGCTCCCCGGGCGCGATGCCGGGCCCCGACGGGGTCCCCGCGTCACGAGGCGCGGAGGCCGCGCTGTCGGCCGTACGGGGAGAGCCGTCGCCGTACGCGGTGGAGGCCCAGTACGCGGTACCGCCGCCGGCCAGCAGCACGGCGGCCGCGATCGAGCCGACGGCCCAGGCCGGCCGCCGTCGTGTGCCGCGTGATGTCTCGGGTTGTTCGCTGGTCACCGCATCGCTCCTTCGCCTGTCCCGGCGTGCTTGATGCGGGTGTGACGGAACAGACGCCCGACCGGTTCCCCGGATCAGTCCCCGTAGGCCGCCGTGGAGGCGATCAGACGCGCCGAGGCCGGCGGGACGCTGATCCCGTGGATCTGCGAGGGGGCCACACGGGTCGGCAGCGGGGCCGCCGGAACGGCCCAGTGCGGGGCCATCCGGGCGCAGTCACCCAGCAGGCGGGCGAAGCCGGGCCGCCGCGAGACTTCCGCGCCGCGCGTCTCGGCGGTGTACTCGGTGTAGCCGAAGCCATCGGTGTAGGTCATGAACGCACCGTAGGCACCGCGCCTCATGCGAAGAAAGACCTACTACGGGGTAGTTTCGGCCGTTCGGCCCGGGGCCCTCGACCGGGTAGTTTTGACTGTCCCCTTACTGTCCTCCGCAGGAGCGTCCACGCCGTGCGCATCGCAGTCACCGGCTCCATCGCCACCGACCACCTCATGACCTTCCCCGGCCGTTTCGCCGACCAGCTGGTCGCGGACCAGCTGCACACGGTCTCCCTGTCCTTCCTCGTCGACAACCTCGACGTCCGGCGGGGCGGTGTCGGCCCGAACATCTGCTTCGGCATGGGGCAGCTCGGCATCCGCCCGATCCTGGTCGGAGCCGCCGGCTCCGACTTCGACGAGTACCGCGCCTGGCTGGACCGGCACGGCGTCGACACCGAGTCCGTCCGGATCTCCGAGGTGCTGCACACCGCGCGCTTCGTGTGCACCACGGACTCCGACCACAACCAGATCGGCTCCTTCTACACGGGCGCGATGAGCGAGGCCCGACAGATCGAGCTGAAGGCCGTCGCCGACCGCGTGGGCGGGCTCGACCTCGTCCTGATCGGCGCGGACGACCCCGAGGCGATGCTGCGCCACACGGAGGAGTGCCGGACGCGGGGGATCCCCTTCGCGGCCGACTTCTCGCAGCAGATCGCCCGGATGGACGGCGAGAACATCCGCACCCTGATGGAGGGCGCGACGTACCTCTTCTCGAACGAGTACGAGAAGGGCCTCATCGAGTCGAAGTCGGGCTGGTCGGACGAGGAGATCCTGGCGAAGGTCGGGACCCGGGTCACGACGCTGGGCTCGCAGGGCGTGCGGATCGAGCGCGTCGGGGAGGAGCCGATCGTCGTCGGCTGCCCCGAGGAGACCGCGAAGGTCGACCCGACGGGCGTGGGCGACGCCTTCCGCGCGGGCTTCCTGACCGGCCTGGGCTGGGGCGTCGGCCTGGAGCGCGCCGCGCAGGTGGGCTGCATGCTGGCGACCCTGGTCATCGAGACCCTGGGCACCCAGGAGTACACCCTGGCCCGCGCGCACTTCATGGAGCGCTTCACGAAGGCGTACGGCGACGAGGCCGCGGCCGAGGTCCAGGCCCACCTCTCCTGACCCCTCCGCCGGGGTAACGGGGGCCTCCGCATGCGTGCGGCCCGTTCCGGAGGTTCCCCCCAGCCCGCTCCGGTCCCGACCGGGGGCAAATCCAGCCTCGCCGGCGTTTGAGGCGCGGGGGTGCGGGGGCGGAGCCCCCGGAGCGGCGCCGCAGCCGGACGAGCCCCGCCCGGGGGTCACCGCAGGCGGCGGACCGTGTAGGCGGAGCCGGACTCGCGGGGGGTTTCGCCCACGTACTCGTGGCCCCGCATCGCGCACCACGCCGGGATGTCCAGCCGCGCCACCTCGTCGTCCGACAGGACCGTCACCGTGCCGCCCACCGGAACGGTGACGATGGCCCGGGCCAGCTCGATCACCGGCTGCGGGCAGCGCAGCCCCAGCGCGTCCACCTCGACCGAGTCCGCCACCGGCGCCACCGCTGGCGGGGCCGTCACGCCCAGCCGCTCGCGCACCCCGGACACCGCACCCGGCAGCACCTCCAGGAACGCGTTCACCTCCTCCGCCGTGGTCCCCGGCGGCAGCGAGACCCGTACGTTCCCCTCCGACAGCACCCCCATCGCCCGCAGCACGTGACTCGGGGTCAGAGTGGAGCTGGTGCAGGAGGAGCCGGAGGACACTGAGAAACCCGCCCGGTCCAGCTCGTGCAACAGCGCCTCCCCGTCGACGTAGAGGCAGGAGAAGGTGACCAGGTGCGGCAGGCGCTGGTCGGCGTCCCCGACCACCTCCACGTCCGGGACGAGACGGACCACCCGCCGCCGGATCCGGTCCACCAGGATCCGCAGCCGGGCCGCCTCCGCGTCCGCCTCGGCCCGTACGGCCCGCAGCGAAGCCGCCGCCGCCACGATCGCCGGCAGGTTCACGAATCCGGGGGAGCGCCCCGACTCCCGCTCGTCCGCCGGGCCTTGGGCCGCGAAGCGGACCCCCTTGCGGACCGCGAGCAGGCCGACCCCGGGCGGGCCGCCCCACTTGTGCGCGCTCGCCGCCAGGACGGACCACGCGCCCTCCACCGGACCCCAGCCCAGCGACTGCGCCGCGTCCACCAGCAGCGGCACCCCGGCGGCCCCGCACGCCTCGGCCACCTCCGCCACCGGCTGGACCGTGCCCACCTCGTGGTTGGCGGACTGGAGGCAGGCCAGCGCGGTCGCCGGACCGAGCGCCCGCGCGTACTCGGGCGGGGTCACCGCCCCCGACCGCTCCACCGGGACCTCCGTCACCGTCCCGCCGCGCGCCGCGTGCGCCTCGGCCGCGTGCAGGACAGAACTGTGTTCGACCGCTGATACGACCAGATGGTCGCCGACGCGCCGGCGCCCGGCGAGTACCCCCGCGACCCCCGTGTGAACCGCGTGCGTCCCCGAAGGAGTGAACACGAGCTCGTCGGGCCGGCACCCCACCGCCTCCGCGGCCGCCTCCCGCGCCGCGTCCAGCAGCAGCCGGGCCCGCCGCCCCTCCCGGTACAGCCGGGCCGGGTCGGCCCAGCCCTCGTCGAGGGAGGCCTGCAACGCCTGCCGGGCCACGGGGTGCAGGGGAGCGGCGGACGCGCTGTCGAAGTACGGCATCCGGTCACGCTAACCGGCGGCCGCGTCCGTTCGAGGTCAGGGGGTGTCAGATGTCTTCCGGAGCCCATCATTCAGGGCCGTTCGCGCCATCCCCCGTACGGCGGATCCATCCCTTCGGGGGCTGTAGCGGCGCGTTGGGCACCCTCCCCGCGCGACCCCAAATAGCGTCCAGTAGGGTTTGGTCCGCATAAACATCCAAACCCCTGCCTGCGTCAGGGCCGGCGACCGACCCGAACACGGCCGCGGCCGGCCGCGCGGGCCGAGACTCTCGGGAAGGCGCTACGTGAGTCCCTACGGCTCCGACCGCTCGCCGCGGCGCCCGATGCGGCGGAAGCTGCTGCAGGCGCTGACTGCGGGCGTGGTCCTGGCGACCGCAACTGGTTGCTCGTATACCTGGAAAAACTTCCCCCGCCTCGGATTGCCGACTCCGGTAACCGAGGAGGCGCCTCGCATCCTCTCCCTGTGGCAGGGATCCTGGGCGGCCGCGCTCATCACGGGCATCCTGGTGTGGGGCCTGATCATGTGGAGCGTCATCTTCCACCGGCGCAGCCGGACGAAGGTGGAGGTCCCCCCGCAGACCCGGTACAACATGCCCATCGAGGCGCTGTACACCGTGGTCCCGCTCATCATCGTCTCGGTGCTCTTCTACTTCACCGCGCGTGACGAGTCGAAGCTGCTCTCCCTCTCCGCCAAGCCGGCGCACACGATCAACGTGATCGGCTACCAGTGGAGCTGGGGCTTCAACTACATCGAGAACGTTGACGGTGACGCCGCGACCCCGAAGGCGGGCGAGGTCCCCAAGGAGCTCTCCGCCATCCCGGACCGCTACACCAAGGACTTCCCCGCGGGCGCCGAAGGCGTCTACCAGAAGGGCGTCCCCGGCGACCGGAACCCGGACACCAACAACCCCGGGCCGACCCTCTGGCTGCCCAAGGGCGAGAAGGTCCGCTTCATCCTGTCGTCGAACGACGTCATCCACTCCTTCTGGGTGGTGCCCTTCCTCTTCAAGCAGGACGTCATCCCGGGCCACACCAACGTCTTCGAGGTCACCCCGACCGAAGAGGGCACTTTCGTGGGCAAGTGCGCCGAGCTCTGCGGTGTCGACCACTCCCGGATGCTCTTCAACGTCAAGGTGGTCTCGCCCGAGCTGTACCGGGCGCACCTGAAGGAGCTGGCCGAGAAGGGGCAGACCGGCTTCCTCCCGGCCGGCATCAAGCAGACTGACCCGGCCCGGAATGCGGAGACGAACAAACTGTGAGCATCCTCAACGAATCTCAGGGTGCCGCCGCCGACTCGTATGAAAACGAGCTGCCGGTGCGGCGCAAGCAGCCGGGCAACGTGGTCGTGAAGTGGCTCACCACCACCGACCACAAGACCATCGGCACGATGTACCTGGTCACCTCGTTCGTGTTCTTCCTCATCGGCGGCCTCCTCGCGCTCTTCATGCGCGCCGAGCTGGCCCGTCCGGGTTCGCAGATCATGTCGAACGAGCAGTTCAACCAGGCGTTCACGATGCACGGCACGATCATGCTGCTGATGTTCGCGACGCCGCTGTTCGCCGGGTTCGCGAACTGGATCATGCCGCTGCAGATCGGCGCGCCCGACGTGGCGTTCCCGCGGCTGAACATGTTCGCGTACTGGCTCTACCTCTTCGGCTCGACCATCGCGGTCGCCGGCTTCGTCACCCCGCAGGGTGCGGCCGACTTCGGCTGGTTCGCCTACTCCCCGCTGTCGGACGCCGTCCGCTCGCCGGGCATCGGCGCCGACATGTGGATCATGGGTCTGGCCTTCTCCGGCTTCGGCACGATCCTCGGCTCGGTCAACTTCATCACCACCATCATCTGCATGCGCGCACCCGGCATGACCATGTTCCGCATGCCGATCTTCACCTGGAACGTGCTGCTGACCGGTGTCCTGGTCCTGCTCGCCTTCCCGGTGCTGGCCGCCGCGCTCTTCGCACTGGAGGCCGACCGCAAGTTCGGTGCGCACGTGTTCGATGCCGCGAACGGCGGGGCATTGCTGTGGCAACACCTCTTCTGGTTCTTCGGACACCCAGAGGTGTACATCATCGCGCTGCCATTCTTCGGAATCGTTTCCGAGGTCATCCCGGTCTTCTCCCGTAAGCCGATGTTCGGTTACATCGGTCTGATCGCCGCGACGATCTCGATCGCCGGTCTCTCGGTGACCGTGTGGGCCCACCACATGTACGTCACCGGCGGTGTGCTGCTGCCGTTCTTCTCCTTCATGACCTTCCTGATCGCGGTACCGACCGGTGTGAAGTTCTTCAACTGGATCGGCACCATGTGGAAGGGCTCGCTGTCCTTCGAGACCCCGATGCTCTGGACGATCGGCTTCCTGGTCACCTTCACCTTCGGTGGTCTGACCGGCGTCATCCTGGCCTCGCCCCCGATGGACTTCCACGTCTCCGACTCGTACTTCGTCGTCGCGCACTTCCACTACGTCGTCTTCGGCACCGTGGTCTTCGCGATGTTCGCCGGCTTCCACTTCTGGTGGCCGAAGTTCACGGGCAAGATGCTGGACGAGCGCCTCGGCAAGATCACGTTCTGGACGCTGTTCATCGGCTTCCACGGCACCTTCCTGGTGCAGCACTGGCTCGGCGCGGAGGGCATGCCGCGTCGTTACGCGGACTACCTCGCGGCCGACGGCTTCACCCTGCTGAACACGATCTCGACGATCAGCTCCTTCCTGCTCGGCCTGTCGATGCTTCCGTTCATGTACAACGTGTGGAAGACCGCCAAGTACGGCAAGAAGATCGAGGTCGACGACCCGTGGGGCTACGGCCGTTCGCTCGAGTGGGCGACGTCCTGCCCGCCGCCGCGGCACAACTTCCTCACCCTGCCGCGCATCCGCAGCGAATCGCCGGCGTTCGACCTGCACCACCCTGAGATCGCGGCCCTCGACCACCTCGAGGACCACGGCTCCGTCAAGGCCGTCGCTGGTGGCAAGGAGGCCGGCAAGTGAAGATCCAGGGCAAGATGTTCCTCTGGCTCTCCTTCTTCATCCTGATCATGGCCGTCGTGTACGGCGTGTGGTCGAAGGAGCCCGTCGGTACCACCGCGCTCTTCCTGGCCTTCGGCCTGAGCGTCATGATCGGCTACTACCTGGCCTTCACGGCCAAGCGCGTGGACGAGATGGCCCAGGACAACAAGGAGGCCGACGTCGCCGACGAGGCGGGCGAGCTGGGGTTCTTCTCCCCGCACAGCTGGCAGCCGCTCTCGCTGGGCATCGGTGGCGCGCTCGCGTTCATGGGTGTCATCTTCGGCTGGTGGCTCATGTACTTCTCGGCCCCGATCATCCTGATCGGCCTGTGGGGCTGGGTGTACGAGTACTACCGCGGTGAGAACGCGAACCAGTAGCAGCACCGCTTCAGCACAGCACTTGGGGCCCGGACACCTCTTCGGAGGAGTCCGGGCCCCTCGTTTGCAGTCCCCCCGCGCGCCGTATTTGTCATATCTTCATA
The DNA here is from genome assembly GCF_043201175.1 of Streptomyces sp. NPDC048337. Taxonomy (NCBI): domain Bacteria; kingdom Bacillati; phylum Actinomycetota; class Actinomycetes; order Kitasatosporales; family Streptomycetaceae; genus Streptomyces; species Streptomyces sp. NPDC048337. The sequence continues at coordinate 199,042 of NZ_JBICYR010000009.1, read as the reverse complement.
GCGTTGGGTCCATGAAGCACTCACCGCGTCTTTGGACGGTACTCAGCTGCTCCCTGCTGGTCGCGTCCCTCGGGGCCGGCGCCACCGCATGCGGGTCCGGCGACAACAACCCGCTGTCAGCCCGCCCGTACGACGCGGGCGATCAAGTTGCCTTCAACCAGGCCACCGGCGGCCGCCCCGTCGATCCCGACAAACCCTTCGAGGTGACCGTGAAGGGGGGTGAGAGCCGCATCACCGACGTGACCGCCGTGGACACCCACGGCCGCCGCCTCGCGGGCGAACTGTCCGCCAAGGGAGACCGCTGGCACAACACCGTCCCCATGGCTGCCGGCGTCCGCTACACCGTCACCGTCAGTACGGAGAACGCCAAGGGCGCCCCAGGGCAACGCACGGCCACTTTCGACACCACTCCGGCCAAGGGGGTCCTCAAGGTCGAATTCGGCCCGGACGAGGGCAAATACGGGGTCGGACAGCCCCTCACGGCCGAACTCAGCGAACCCGTCAAGGACAAGGCCGCCCGAGCCGTCATCGAACGGGGCCTGGAGGTCAAGGCCCCGGCCGGCGTCGTGGGCGCCTGGTACTGGGTCGACGACAAGACGATCCACTACCGGCCCAAGGACTACTGGCCCGCCAACACCGAGGTCTCCGTACGGAGCAACCTGGAGGGCGTCCGCATCTCCGACCACCTCTACGGGGCCGCGGCCAAACCGCTGAAGCTGGAGATCGGCGACCGCGTCGAGGTCACCACCGACGCCTCCTCGCACTACCTCACGTTCAAGCGCAACGGAGAAGTGATCAACACCATTCCGGTGACCACCGGAAAGCCCGGCTTCTCCACCCGCAACGGCATCAAAGTGGTGCTCGGCAAGCAGTACTTCGTACAGATGCGCGGCGACACCGTCGGCATCGGCGGCAGCGAGTACTACAACCTGCCCGTCTACTACGCCACCCGCGTCACCTGGAGTGGTGAATACGTCCACGCCGCGCCGTGGTCCGTCGGCTCCCAGGGCTACGAGAACGTCAGCCACGGCTGCACCGGCATGAGCACCGGCAACGCCGCCTGGTTCTACGAGAACATCACCGAAGGCGACATCGTCCAGGTCATCAACAGCATCGGCGAGGACATGGACACCTTCGGCAACGGCTACGGCGACTGGAACATGGACTGGAAGGACTGGCGCCAGGGCAGCGCCCTCCTCAAGGGCACCCAGGAAGGCCGCAGCCCCGTCGACCGGGCACGCCTGCGCCCGACTGTCTGAAGCGAGGCCGCACGAGGGCCCGTACGGACCCGAACCGAAGCGCGGGGGTCCGTACGGGCCCCCGCGCTCCGTCGTCGCCTCAGGCGGCGTTGGAGGCCAGCCGGGAGCGCAGGAGTCCCGCCAGGGCCTCCGGGAACTCCACCGGGTCCACCGGAAGGGTCACGGCGGCGTCCGCACGGCTCCAGGTGGCCAGCCAGGCGTCCTGCGGACGCCCCATCAGCAGCAGTACCGGCGGGCACCGGAAGATCTCGTCCTTGATCTGCCGGCACACCCCCATGCCCCCGGCCGGAACCGCCTCGCCGTCCAGCACGCACACGTCGATACCGCCCGCGTCCAGCGCCGACAGGACCGCCGGAAGCGTCGCGCACTCCAGGAACTCGACCGGCGGCAGATCCGCGGCCGGCCTGCGCCCTGCCGCCAGCCGCACCTGCTCCCGGGTGCCCGCGTCGTCGCTGTAGACCAGAACCCGCGCAGTCGCCCGCATTTCGTTCCTCCACGGTCCCGTGAATCACGTTGATGTTGCGCGGGATGCTACTCCTCCCCATGCGCTGTCAACATCGGTTCGGACAGGCTCGCCGACGGCGCCCGGAGGGCGATCTGATGGGCCGTTCGGGCCTTGCACACGCCTCGGACACTCCGAACGGCACCCCCCGGGGTGAGGGCGGGATAAGCGACCGACATAATGTCGGTCGTGGCGACAGCAACGACAGTAGATACCGGGCACGCGCACCCGACGGTCAACCGGCCGAACCTCGTCAGCGTCGGAACCATCATCTGGTTGAGTTCCGAGCTGATGTTCTTCGCGGCCCTCTTCGCGATGTACTTCACCCTGCGATCCGTGACAGGCGCCGAGTACTGGTCAGAACAGGCTTCATTCCTGAATCTGCCCTTCTCGGCGACGAACACGACGATCCTGGTGCTCTCCTCCCTCACCTGCCAGCTCGGCGTATTCGCCGCCGAGCGCGGTGACGTGAAGAAGCTCCGGACGTGGTTCATCATCACGTTCGTCATGGGTGCGATCTTCATTGGCGGCCAGGTGTTCGAGTACACCGAGCTGGTCAAGCACGAGGGCCTGAGCCTCTCGTCCGGTCCGTACGGCTCGGTGTTCTACCTGACCACCGGCTTCCACGGTCTGCACGTGACGGGCGGACTCATCGCCTTCCTGCTGGTCCTCGGCCGGACGTACGCGGCCAAGAGGTTCACCCACGAACAGGCCACGTCGGCCATCGTCGTGTCCTACTACTGGCACTTCGTCGATGTCGTCTGGATCGGCCTCTTCGCCACGATCTACCTGATCAAGTAGCGAACACGTCACCGGGCCCGACCCGGCACTCCATCCAGACACACCGACGCAGAAGATCCTGACACCGGGGTAATCCGTGAAAAAGCTCTCCGCACGACGACGCCATCCGCTGGCGGCGGTCGTCGTTCTACTCCTCGCGCTGGCGGCCACTGGGGGGCTGTACGCCGCCTTCGCCCCCGCGGGCAAGGCACAGGCCGGCGAAACCGCCCAGTCCCTCGCCATCGAGGAGGGCAAGAAGCTCTACGCCGTGAGTTGCGCAAGCTGCCACGGAACCGGCGGTCAGGGTTCCTCTGACGGCCCGAGCCTGGTCGGCGTCGGCTCCGCGGCCGTCGACTTCCAGGTGAGCACGGGCCGCATGCCCGCCCAGCAGCCCGGCGCCCAGGTGCCGAAGAAGCCGGCGATCTACACCCAGGCGCAGATCGACCAGCTGGCCGCGTACATCGCGTCCCTCGGTGCCGGTCCGATCACGCCGACCGAGAAGCAGTACGACCCGACGGGTGCCGACATCGCCAAGGGTGGTGAGCTGTTCCGCAACAACTGCGCGCAGTGCCACAACTTCACCGGCGAGGGAGGCGCGCTGACGAACGGCAAGTACGCCCCGAACCTTGAGGGTGTCTCGCCGAAGCACATCTACGAGGCCATGGTCACCGGCCCGCAGAACATGCCCTCCTTCCCGGACAGCACCATGCCGGAGAAGCAGAAGAAGGACATCATCGCGTACCTCCAGAACGTCAACGGCGAGAAGTCGACCAGCCCCGGTGGCCTCAAGCTCGGCGGCCTCGGCCCCGTCTCCGAGGGTCTCTTCGGCTGGATCTTCGGTCTGGGTGCGCTGATCGCTGTCGCCGTCTGGGTCGCGGCCCACACCGCTAAGGCCAAGAAGTCATGAGTAGCCAAGACATTCCCGAAGAGAAGCACCTGCCGAGCGAGCAGGGCGACGCGCACCACGGTGCCGTAGCGGTCGCGGACGACCCGTTCGCCGATCCGGGCCTGCCGGTCCACAAGCCGCGCATCCAGGACATCGACGAGCGTGCGGCGAGGCGTTCCGAGCGCACCGTCGCGATGCTGTTCACGCTGTCGATGCTGGCCACGATCGGTTTCATCGCCGCCTACGTGACCATCCCGGTCGAGAAGATCGTGTACGTCTTCCCCATCGGGAAGGTGAGCGCGCTCAACTTCGCCCTGGGCCTGACCCTGGGCGCGGCCCTCTTCTGCATCGGCGCGGGCGCGGTCCACTGGGCCCGCACCCTGATGTCCGACGTGGAGGTCGCCGACGAGCGCCACGAGATCGCCGCTCCGGCGGAGGTCAAGGCCAAGGTCATGCAGGACTTCGCGGACGGCGCGAACGAGTCCGGCATCGCCCGCCGCCCCCTGATCCGCAACACGATGCTGGGCGCGCTGGCCATGCTGCCGCTCTCCGCCCTCATGATCATGCGCGACACGGGCCCCCTGCCCGAGGACAAGCTCCGCAAGACCGTGTGGTCCAAGGGCAAGCTGCTGATCAACGACAACACCAATGAGCCGCTGCGTCCCGAGGACGTGCTCGTCGGTTCGCTGACCTTCGCCCGGCCGGAAGGCCTGGAGGAGGACCAGCACGACTTCCAGACGCAGATCGCCAAGGCCGCCCTGATGATCGTCCGGCTCAAGCCCGAGGACATCAAGGACAAGCAGGAGCTGGAGTGGTCCCACGAGGGCATCGTGGCCTACTCCAAGATCTGCACCCACGTCGGCTGCCCGATCAGCCTGTACGAGCAGCAGACGCACCACGTGCTCTGCCCGTGCCACCAGTCCACCTTCGACCTCTCCGACGGCGCCCGTGTCATCTTCGGCCCGGCCGGTCACGCGCTTCCGCAGCTGCGGATCGGCGTCAATGACGAAGGCTTCCTCGAAGCGCACGGCGACTTCGAAGAGCCCGTCGGTCCTGCATTCTGGGAGCGCGGATGAGCACTGCGACCACTGACACGAAGGCGCGCAAAGCGCCTGCCGGCGAGCGCGTAGCGGACTGGGCGGACGGCCGCCTGGGCATCTACACCCTGGCCAAGTCCAACATGCGCAAGATCTTCCCGGACCACTGGTCCTTCATGCTGGGTGAGGTCGCGCTCTACAGCTTCATCATCATCATCCTCACGGGTGTGTACCTGACGCTGTTCTTCCACCCGAGCATGAACGAGGTCGTGTACCACGGCTCGTACGTGCCGATGCAGGGCGTCCAGATGTCCGAGGCCTTCGCCTCGACGCTGGACATCAGCTTCGACGTCCGCGGCGGTCTGCTCATCCGGCAGATCCACCACTGGGCGGCCCTGATCTTCGTGGCCGCGATGGTCGTGCACATGATGCGCGTCTTCTTCACCGGCGCCTTCCGCAAGCCGCGCGAGGTCAACTGGATCTTCGGCTTCCTGCTGCTGGTCCTCGGCATGTTCACCGGCTTCACCGGTTACTCCCTGCCGGACGACCTGCTCTCGGGCACCGGCGTCCGGTTCATGGAGGGCGCGATCCTGGCCATGCCGATCGTCGGCACGTACATCTCGTTCTTCCTCTTCGGCGGCGAGTTCCCCGGCGGTGACTTCGTCGCCCGGTTCTACTCGATCCACATCCTGCTGCTGCCCGGCATCATGATGGGCCTGCTGGTGGCCCACCTGATCCTGGTCTTCTACCACAAGCACACCCAGTTCGCGGGTCCCGGCAAGACGAACAACAACGTCGTCGGCATGCCGCTGCTGCCGGTCTACATGGCCAAGGCCGGAGGCTTCTTCTTCCTGGTCTTCGGTGTCATCGCGGCCATCGCGGCGATCGCCTCGATCAACCCGATCTGGGCGCTCGGCCCGTACCGCCCGGACCACGTGTCCACCGGTGCGCAGCCCGACTGGTACATGGGTATGCCGGAAGGCCTGATCCGAGCCATGCCCGGCTGGGAGATCAACCTGTGGGGCCACACGCTCGTCCTGGGCGTGCTCATCCCGCTGATGCTCTTCCCGCTGGTCCTGGGCGCGATCGCCGTCTGGCCGTTCATCGAGTCCTGGGTCACCGGGGACAAGCGCGAGCACCACATCCTGGACCGCCCGCGCAACGTCCCGACCCGTACGGCCTTCGGTGCCGCCTGGATCGCGGAGTACGTCGTGCTCCTCATCGGCGGTGGCAACGACATGTTCGCCCAGTACTTCCACCTGTCGATCAACTCGATCACGTGGTTCGTCCGGATCGGCTTCTTCGTCGTCCCGGTCCTGGTCTTCATCGCCACCAAGCGGATCTGCCTCGGCCTCCAGCGCCGGGACCACGACAAGGTGCTGCACGGTCGCGAGACCGGCATCATCAAGCGCCTGCCGCACGGTGAGTTCGTCGAGGTCCACGAGCCGCTCCCGCAGGGCCAGCTGCACAAGCTCACCGCGCACGAGCAGTACAAGCCGATCGAGATCGGCCCGACGGTCGACGAGAACGGTGTCGAGCGCAAGGTGAAGGCCATGGAGAAGCTGCGCGCGAAGCTCAGCAAGGGCTTCTACGCGGAGAACAACCAGATTCCGAAGCCCACGGTGGAGGAGTACAAGGAGATCCAGAGCGGCCACGGCCACCACTGATCTCCCGCACGACCCGCATGACCGCATGAGGGATTGATTTCGGTCAGTCCTGGTGTCGCCACGGCGAGAGCCCCGTCCAGTGTCTGGACGGGGCTCTTTGCCGTCTCCCCGGCTGGATAGGCTGAAGGCCTTCCCATTCGACGTGGAATCCCCTACGAACAGCAGGAGCGGACCATGAACGTTGTGACCCCGGCAGGCGGCGACAGCGTGGCGGCCCTCCCCCAGACTCCGTCCGGGGGGACCCCCACCTGGCCGGGCGTCCTCGACGCCCTGCTGACCGGCCGGGACCTGGGTGCCGACGACACCGCCTGGGCCATGGACCGGATCATGCGCGGGGAGGCCACCGACGCCCAGATCGCCGGCTTCGCGGTCGCGCTGCGGGCCAAGGGGGAGACGGTCGAGGAGATCAACGGCCTCGTACGGGCCATGTACGCGCACGCCAACCTCATCGAGGTGCCGGGCCGGACGGTGGACATCGTCGGCACGGGCGGCGACGGGGCCAAAACGGTGAACATCTCCACGATGTCGGCGCTCGTGGTGGCCGGTACGGGCGCCAAGGTGGTCAAGCACGGCAACCGGGCCGCCTCCTCCGCGAGCGGCTCCTCCGACGTGCTGGAGAAGCTCGGCGTCAATCTCAACCTCACCCCGGAGCGGGTCGTGCAGGTCGCGGAGGAAGCCGGCATCACCTTCTGCTTCGCCGTGAAGTTCCACCCGGCGCTGCGGCACGTGGCGGCGGCCCGCAAGGAACTGGGCATCCGGACCACCTTCAACTTCCTCGGCCCGCTGACCAACCCGGCGCGGGTCCGCGCCCAGGCCACCGGTGTCGCAGACGCCCGGGTCGCCCCGATCGTGGCGGGCGTGCTCGCCGAGCGGGGCTCGTCCGCGCTCGTCTTCCGCGGCGACGACGGCCTGGACGAGCTGACGACGACCGCCACCTCGCGGGTGTGGTGGGTGCGCGACGGCAAGGTCTCGGAGCAGTCCTTCGACCCGCGCGACGTGGGCATCGAGCTCGTCGACGTCTCGGCACTGGCCGGCGGGGACCCCTCGTACAACGCGGACGTGGCCCGCCGCCTGCTGGCCGGTGAGACGGGCCCGGTCCGCGACGCGGTCCTGCTGAACTCGGCGGCGGCCCTGGTCGCTCTGGACCCGGGCACGGGCACCCTGGAGGAGCAGATCGCCGCCGGCATCGCCCGTGCGGCGGAATCGATCGACTCGGGTTCTGCGCGGGCCGCGCTGGAGCGGTGGGTGGCCGCGAGCAACGCGTAGCCCCTGCGGCGGGCCCGATTCCGCCCGATTTCCCGCTGATCGTTTTGAGCCAAGCCCCGGTCCGCCATGTGGACCGGGGTCTTGTGTTCGGAGGATCTTGTGGCAGGATGCTGACCAGGTCACGAGTGACAGCGTTTAGGCCCCGGCTTGCTGTCCGGCAACCCTCCTTCCGTGGCGGGGTGCCCCGGGTGATGACCAGGTCGTAGGCAGCAAGGCCTACGGCAAGCGCGGATCCCTCGACACCAGGGGTCCTGGTCTCTCGAGGAGCGTTTTCCGTGAGCAAGCGAATGCGATAGGGCGACTCCGCCCCTTCTTCACCCCTCGGATCAGGGTCGCTTCCGCGTACCCCGGATCGGTCCGAGGATTTCCCGTACCCCGGTCGCGCCGGCCGCAGAGCCGCGTCGTACCCGCGTACGGGCACACCGAAGCCATTCAGACCTGCCTGCCGGGAGATACCGCCATGTCCGCTGCCCTGAACGCCGCCACCACCACCTCTGTCGCCGACGCTGCCGCCTGCGACTCCGCCTGTGCCGAGCCGCTGCCGGTCCTCGGCCGGGACGTCACCGTCCCGCTCGTCACCGGCGGCGAGGTCACCTACGCGGCCCTCGACTACGCGGCCAGCGCCCCCGCCCTCCAGCGGGTCTGGGACGACGTCGCCGCCTACGCCCCCTACTACGGCAGCGTGCACCGCGGCGCCGGCTACCTCTCGCAGCTCTCCACCGACCTCTTCGAGCAGAGCCGGGTCACGGTCGCCGAGTTCCTCGACTGCCGCCCCTCCGACCAGGTGATCTTCACCCGGTCCACCACCGACTCCCTCAACCTGCTCGCCGCCGTACTCCCGGCCGACTGCCAGGTCTTCGTCTTCGAGACCGAGCACCACGCCTCGCTGCTGCCCTGGACGAACGCGCAGGTCACCTACCTCAACGCCCCGCGCACCCCGGACGAGGCCGTCGCCACCCTGGAGCGGGCCCTCGCCGACCGCGACCCTTACGGCCCGGCGCTCGTGTGTGTCACCGGCGCCTCCAACGTCACCGGTGAGCTGTGGCCGGTGAAGGAGCTCGCCGCCGCCGCGCACGCCCACGGCGCGCGGATCGTCCTGGACGCCGCCCAGCTGGCCCCCCACCACCCGGTCTCCGTCCGTGACCTCGACGTGGACTGGGTCGCCTTCTCCGGACACAAGCTGTACGCGCCCTTCGGCTCGGGCGTGCTCGCCGGCCGCGCGGACTGGCTCCAGCAGGCCGAGCCGTACCTCGCGGGCGGCGGCGCCTCCCGCAAGGTGGCCCGGCGCGGGGACGGCGGCGTGGACGTCGAATGGCACACCACCGCCGCCCGCCACGAGGCGGGTTCCCCGAACGTCATCGGCGTCTACTCCATCGCCTCCGCCTGCCGGGCCCTCACCGAGGCGGGCTTCGACACGCTGGTCGCCCGTGAGCAGGAGCTCATCGGCAAGGTCCGCGCGGGTCTGGCCGAGGTCCCGGCGGTCCGCGTCCTGTCCCTCTTCGGGGACGACGCGCCGCGGGTCGGCGTCATCTCCTTCGTGGTGGACGGCTGGAACAGCTCCCACTTCGCCGCCGCCCTCTCCGCCGAGTACGGGATCGGCGTGCGCGACGGCCTCTTCTGCGCCCACCCGCTGGTCCGCACCCTGCTGGGCAGCGAGCCGCAGGCCCAGGGCGAATGCGGAGCCCCCGAGGCGGCGCCGGGCGAGCGCTCGCTGAACGCGATCCGCGTCAGCTTCGGCGCGGGCACCGCCGACGAGCACGTCGAGCGCTTCGTCCGCGCGGTGAAGGAACTCGTCGCGGACGGCGCCAAGTGGCAGTACCGCACGCAGGAAGGCCGCTGCGTCCCGGCCGTCTGAGGGCGCGGCACCGCTCCGGGGGCCCCGCCCCCGCGCCTCAATCGCCGACGGGGCTGGGGTGACGCCCCTGCGCGTGCGCGGCTGCCCCGTTCGGCGGGGCCGGGGGTTCGCCTCAATCGCCGGCGAGGCTGGGGGGTGTCCCCGGGTGGGGCCGGAGCGGGGCTTGGGGCGGTGCCCCTCCGGAGTGTCTCCTCGGCTCGCGCACCAAGGCACCGCTTCGACACTTCAGGGTGGTTGCGCGCTCGTCCTGCGGGGACCCTCCTGCGTGTCCCCACCCCAAGCCCCACTCCGACCCCACCCGGGCGCGGGTGTACATCGACTGCGATGCCCCCGGGCCGGGGTCCCTTGTCTGGGCGTGGGGTGGATTCGTCACTCTCCCGCTCCGCGGGCCGGGGTCGTTGCTCGCGGGGGGAGTGGGGGCGCGCAGGGGCGTCCCCGCAGGACGAGCGCGCAACCACCCTTACGCCACGCAGCACGCCTTGGTGCGCGAGCCGAGGAGACGTCCCGGAGGGACCCCGCGGACCGCACCGGCGGACAAGACCCCGTCCGGGGAGACCACCCCAGCCCCGCCGGCGATTGAGGCGCGGGGGTGCGGGGGCCGGGGCCCCGGAGGGGGCACCCCGAGGGCCCGCGCGCACGCCCGGCGGAGGGCTACGCGTCGAGGCCGATGGCGAAGGCGGCTTCCAGGTCGTGCTGGGAGTACGTGCGGAACGCCACGTGCGTGTCCGTCGCCTCGACGCCCGGGATCTTGCTGATGCGGCCCGGGATGATGTCCGCCAGGTTCTCGTGGCGGGCCACGCGGACCAGCGCGATCAGGTCGTACGTTCCGGTGACGGAGTAGACCTCGCTGACGCTGTCCAGCGCGGCGATGGACTCGGCGATCTCGGGGATGCGGTCCACGCTGGTCTTGATGAGCACGATCGCGGTGATCACGGTTGGCTGTCTCCCTCGGTGGCCGTCGCTGGTCGCCTCACTCTAGTCGTACGGCGGTAGCGGGCCCACGCGTAGCAGAAGCCGAGGGAGAAGCCCACCACGTGGGCCAGGTACGCCACCCCCGGGCCGCTGCCCGCGCGGTGCGCCGCCAGCCATTGGAGGGCGAACCAGAACAGCAGCACGATCCACGCCGGGAACCGCAGCGGCAGGAAGAGGAGGAAGGGGAACAGGCTCGTCACCCGGGCCCTCGGCAGGAGACAGAGGAACGCGCCCAGGACCGCCGAGATGGCTCCGGAGGCCCCGACCAGGGAATGCGGGGAGCCCGCGTTGGCCGCCGCGTAGGCCGCCAGGGCCACGTAGCCCGTACACACGTAGAAGACGAGGAACGCCGGCCGGCCCATCCGCTCCTCCGCCATCGCGCCGAAGACGTAGAGGAAGAGCATGTTCCCCAGCAGGTGCAGCCAGCTGCCGTGGACGAACAGCGCGGTCAGCGGTGTCAGCCAGGCCCGGGGGCTGCCCGGGAACAGCTCGTTCGGGACCACGCCCCAGCGCCGGAAGTACTCCGTCCCGGCTGCCAGCAGCTCGTCGCCCGCCCCGTAGACCGGGTTCAGCCCCGAGGCCGGGCTCAGGACGAACACCACCGCGCAGCCCGCGATCAGCGCATGGGTGACCACCGGTCCCCGGGCGGCCTCCAGAACGGCCTGCCACCTTACGATCATGTGACAGAGCATGACGCAACCAAGCCCACCTGAAGCGGTGCCAGGCCGTAGGGTTACGAGCTGCGGTCTCCCCCAGCGTCGCGGGCGGCTTTAATTGAATCAGCTACGAAGGAGAGCGGCCCGATGACGACGGTTCCCCTGCCGACCGACACCACCCGGTGGCGCTGCACCCTGTGCGGCAACCTCACGCGCTTCGACGTCACCCGTTCGTCGAAGGTCGTCGAATACGTCCACCTGGACCTCGCCGGGGAGCCCAAGGTCGAGGAGCGCGAGGTGGTCAATGAGACCATCGAGTCGGTCCGCTGCCGCTGGTGCAACGCGGTGGACCAGATCGAGCTCGTGGACAGGCCGGGCGCGGACTCCTGATGGAGCCGCGCCCACAGTAGATCACGGTAGGGGTGACGGATTGTGGAGCCAGCAAGCGGCGCTGAGCCGGCCGACGCGGCCGGCGACGCCGCCGAGGTGCTCGACCGCCCGCTGCCGGAAGGCGTGCGGCGCCGGGTCGTCGCGCTCGTCTCGGAAGCCTTCGGCGGACTGACGGTCGCGGACCTCCCCGCGCAGCTGCGCCAGTACGCCCGGTTCACCCCGACCCGGCGGGCCAAGTTCGCCGGCAACGCCATGGCCGCGGCGGTCGAGACCGACGCCGTCTTTCGCAGCCGGGTCGCCGAGAAGCTCCGCGAGGCGCAGGCCGACCTGGCCGGGGCGCTGGAGTCCGGCGCCCCGCCCGCCGCCGCCGATCCGCTGGACGTGGCGGCCGCCGCGTACGTGCTGAGGCCGACCGGGTGGGTCAAGCTGGTCGCCGCCGCGGGCGAGGAGGCGCAGCGCGCCGACGCCGAGCGGGTCGGCGAGGAGACCCGGCGCGAGCTGGACCGGCTCCGCGAGGAACTGGCCCACGTACGGGACCTGCAGCGCGCCGGCGGCGAGCAGGTGCGGGCCGAGCTGGAGTCGACGCGCAGGGAAGCGGAATCGCTTCAGCGCAAGCTGCGCAGCGCGCTCAGCGACGTCAAGCGCGGCGAGGCGGCCCTGCGCAAGGTGAACTCCGAGATCGACGGGATCCGCGGCGACGCGGCCGCGCGGGTGGCCGCCGCCGAGAGCGAGGCCCGGCGGCTCAAGTCCCGGCTGGCGGAGGTGGAGACGGCGCTGGAGACCTCGCGCCGGGCCACCCGTGAGGGGCGCAGCATCGAGGACATGCGGCTGCGGCTGCTGCTGGACACCGTGCTGGACGCGGCGGCGGGGCTGCGCCGCGAGCTGGCGCTGCCGCCGGTGAACACCCGCCCGGCGGACACCGTGGACGCGGTGGAGCCGGGCCGGATGACGCCGAAGGACATCGCGGCGCGTGCGCTGTCCGAGACCGATCCGGCGCTGCTGGACCAGCTGTTGGCGCTGCCGCAGGCCCATCTGGTGGTCGACGGCTACAACGTGACCAAGACGGGCTATCCGACGATGCCGCTGGAGAAGCAGCGGCTGCGGCTGCTGGGCGGGCTGTCGATGCTCGCCGCGCAGACGGGCGCGGAGATGACCTGTGTCTTCGACGGGGCGGAACTGGCGGCTCCCGTGCTGCTGGCGCCGCCGCGCGGGGTGCGCGTGCTGTTCTCCAAGGCCGGGGTGACGGCGGACGAGCTGATCCGCCAGCTGGTGCGCGCGGAGCCGCCCGGCCGTCCGGTGGTCGTGGTCTCCACCGACCGGGAGGTCGCCGACGGGGTGGCCAAGGCGGGTGCGCGGCCGGTGACGTCCGCCTTGTTGCTGAAGCGGCTTTCGCGCGTTTCGTAAGTCCTGGCCCCAATGCCCGATTTGGCGGGGCGTGTGGGGGACGTACCGTCAAGTGCCCGGCACGCAGCGTGCGCTGTAGGTAAAGAAGCTGGTCGGCGGCCGACTTTTTTCCCGACAGGATTTGAACTGATCACAGCGAGGTCACTAGGGTCTGTTCAAACCTTCGTGCGGTAGATCACTCATTCGGGGTGTCGGCGGAGGTGCTGCCGAGTTGCGTTCCTTCGGCGGCTCTAGGAAGAAGGAGCTCGCCTTCGTGGCGTCCCACCGTCGACCCAAGCAGCCGAACCGCACCCGTGTGACCGTGCTCACCGCCACCGCGGCCGCGGCCGTCGCCCTCTCCGCCCAGGCCGCCTCCGCCGCCCCGGCGAAGCCGAGCAAGGACGAGGTCAAGTCCCAGGTCGACGCCCTCTACGAAGAGGCGGAGCAGGCCACCGAGAAGTTCAACGGGGCCAAGGAACGCCAGGAGACGCTCGAAAAGGAGATCGCGCAGCTCCAGGACCAGGTCGCGCGCGGCCAGGGCGACCTCAACGAGCTGCGCGGCACGCTCGGGTCGATGGCGAGCGCCCAGTACCGCAACGGCGGCATAGACCCGTCGATCGCCCTCCTCCTCTCCTCGAACCCCGACAGCTACCTCGACAAGGCCTCCAGCCTGGAGCACCTGAGCGGCAAGCAGGTCGAGGCGGTCCAGAAGATCCAGGCCAAGCAGCGCAGCCTCGCGCAGCAGCGCCAGGAGGCCGCCGGCAAGCTCGCCGACCTCGACGCCACCCGCAAGGAGCTCGGCGAGAAGAAGAAGGTCGCGCAGGACAAGCTCGCCGAGGCCCAGGCCCTCCTCAACACCCTCACCGCCCAGGAGCGCGCCGCGCTCAAGGACGAGGAGACGCGCGCCAGCCGCAGCGACAGCAGCCGCGTCGACCTCGGCAACGTGAAGGCCTCCGGCCGCGCCGGAGCCGCCCTGGAGGCCGCGAAGACCAAGCTGGGCGGCGCCTACGTCATGGGCGCCACCGGCCCGAGCGCGTTCGACTGCTCCGGGCTCACGCAGTGGGCGTACAAGCAGGCCGGCGTGAACATCACCCGCACCACCTACACCCAGGCCAACGACGGCACGCGCATCGGCCGCAGCCAGCTCCAGCCCGGTGACCTGGTCTTCTTCTACGGGGACCTGCACCACGTCGGCCTCTACGCCGGCAACAACATGACGCTGCACGCCTCCAACCCGCGCGGCGGCATCAAGTACGAGTCCATGGACAACATGCCCTTCCAGTTCGGCGTCCGCGTCGGCTGACGCCTCCCGTACGCCGCGTCCCCGCCCGGGGACGCGCCGTACACCGCCCATCCGGGCGAATTGCGGGGCCCCGCTCTGACCACACGCCCCGCCGGTGACCTGCGTCTCCGGCGGGGCGTCACTGTGCGTACCCGTCGGCGGTCGTTGGCCGGTGCCCGGTGGCGCGGCTACTGTCTGCCAGCGCGGAACCCGGCACACGGCCGTCCACGGGGGGCGGACCCGGGCCCCGCGCAGCGGAAGGGAGCGGTTTCACGTGGCGTCCCATCGCCGGCCCGGCCCCAGCGGCCTCACCGGTCTTGCCGGTCTCGACCGGAACGCGAAGGTCACCGTCCTCACCGCCGCCGCGGCCACCGCCGCGGTCGCCATGGCGGGCGCACCCGCGAGCGCGGCCCCCGGCCTGCCGCAGGACCCCGCCGACAGCGCCCGCGCCCAGGTCGACCGGCTCCTCGAAGAGGCCGAGCAGGCCACCGAACGCTTCAACGAGGCGGGCGAGAAGGCCGATCGGCTCCGCGCCGAGGTCGACCGCGCCCAGGACGCGGTCGCCCGCGGCCAGGAGCGCATCAACACCATGCGCGGCGTCCTCGGCACCTTCGCCGGAGCCCAGTACCGCAGCGGCGCCATCGACCCCACCGTCGGCCTGATGCTCTCCGAGGACCCCGACGCGTACCTGGAACAGGCCGCCGCCCTCGACCGGCTGACCGGCCGCCAGGCCCGGCAGCTCGACGAACTCCGCGAGGAGCAGCGCCGGCTCGGCCAGGAACGCCGGGAGGCCTCCCGCAAACTCGCCGAACTCGACGCCCTGCGTTCCGACGTGGCCCGGCACAAGCGGTCCGTCACGGCGAAGCTCGCGGCCGCCCGGCGGCTGCTGAACGCCATGCCGTCCGAGGAACGCGCCGACTACGAGCGGGCCTCCCGCTCCGGCGGCCGCCCCGACGCGCTGCCCGACCTCTCCTCGCTGGGCCCCTCGTCGGGGCGGGCCGCCGCCGCGGTGATGGCCGCCCGGGCGGCGGTCGGCCGGCCGTACGTATGGGGCTCCACCGGCCCCTCCGGCTTCGACTGCTCCGGGCTGATGGTCTGGTCGTACCGGCAGGCCGGGGTCTCGCTGCCGCGCACCTCGCAGGCCCAGCGGCACGCGGGGCGCCAGGTGCCGCTGTCGCAGGCGCGGCCGGGCGACCTGGTGACCTACCGGTCCGACGCCAGCCATGTCGGCATGTACGTCGGCAACGGGCAGGTGGTGCATGCCCCGTATCCGGGGGCCCGGGTGCGGTACGACCCGGTGGGGATGATGCCGGTTTCGGCGGTTACGCGGCCCTGAGGGCGGGGGTGCGTACGATCGGCTGATGTCTGCTGTCCGCCGTGGTCCGGGTTTGCGCTGGGTGCTTCCGCTGCTGTGCGTTCTGCTGGCCGGATGCGGGGCGCGGCCGGTCGACACCGCCGGCCGGGACATCCGGCGGGCCGTCGCCGAGTGGTCGAGGGTGCCGCCGCAGCGGCTCGCCGGGATCCCGCTGGAGGACTGGTCGTACGAGGTCGCCTCGGTACGGCGGGACGGGGCGCGAGCCCTCGTACGGGCCGAGCTGCGCTACCGGCTGGCCGGCTACGACGCGGCCCCGGGCGGCTCGGCGCGCGTGCTGGAGCTGGAGCTCGTACGTGAGGCGGGCGGGGAACGCGCGCGGTGGCGGGTCACCGCCGACCGGCCCGCGCCGGGGGCGCTGCCGCAGCTGTGGGACCAGGGGCCGGTGTCGGAGGTCCGGGGTACGCACTCGCTGGTGCTGGGCGGCGCCGGGGCCCCCGACCTGGCCCCGATCGCCGCCGAGGCCGACCGGGCGGTGCCCGCGGCGAGCGCCGCCTGGCCGCGGTCGTGGGCCGGGCGGGTGGTCGTGCTGGTCCCCGGGTCCCTGGACCGGATGGCGGAGCTGCTGGGCCGGCCGGCCGACGACTACCGGGGGCTGGGGGCCGTCACCACCGGCCGGGTGGGGGCGGCGCCCGCGCCCGCCGACCGGGTGGTGGTCAACCCGGAGGGCTGGGCCGAGCTGGGGGAGGAGGGGCGGCGCGTCGTCCTGACCCACGAGGTGACGCACGTGGCCACCCGGGCGGCGACCACCGCGATGACGCCGCTGTGGCTCTCCGAGGGCTTCGCGGACTGGGCGGCGTACCGCGGCACCCCCACCACCCCGGAGCAGGGCGCCCCCGCGCTGGCGCGGGCCGTACGGCGGGGCGAGGTGCCGGCCGCCCTCCCGGACACCGGGGCCTTCGCCTTCGGAGGCGACCCCGATGCGCTGGCGCGGGCGTACGAGGGCGCCTGGCTGGCGTGCCGGCTGATCGCGGAGAAGTGGGGGGAGGGGGCGCTGGTGGAGCTGTACGAGCGGGCGGGGCGGGAGGCGTTCGCCACGGCGCTGGAGGGGACGCTGGGGGTGGATCAGGGGGAGCTGACCTTGGCTTGGCAGGAGAGTCTGCGCGGTGAGCTGCGGTGAGCTGCGGTGACAGGCGTTTGTGGGCGGCGTTGGGGCCGGGGTTGGTGTCCGGCGTCGGTGTGCGGTGCTGGTGTCCGGTGTCGGTGTGCGGTGCTGGTGTCCGGCGTCGACGTCCGGCATTGGTGCCTGGCACCGCTGACTGGCGTGGCTGACCGGGGTACCGGTGAGTGGCGTCGCCGCCTGGCTTCCCCGCGTGGCGCCGCTGACTGGCGTGGCTGACCCTGACCGCGTACCGCTGACTGGCGTCGCGGCGTGGCGCCGCTGACTGGCGTCGCCGCCCGGTACCGCTGGCCGGCCACTGCCTACCGGCATCGTCGAAGCCCGCGGCGGCGGGAAGGTATCGTCGGCTGGCGATGCACAAGACGCTGATCGTGACCAACGACTTTCCGCCGCGACCCGGCGGCATCCAGGCCTTCCTGCACAACATGGCGCTGAGGCTGGATCCCGACCGGGTCGTCGTCTACGCCTCCACCTGGAAGCGGGGTGAGGAGGGGCGCGAGGCGACGGCCGCCTTCGACGCCGAGCAGCCGTTCCCCGTGGTGCGCGACCGTACGACGATGCTGCTGCCGACGCCGCGCGTGACGGCGAGGGCGGTTTCCCTGCTGCGCGCACACGGCTGCGAGTCGGTGTGGTTCGGCGCGGCGGCCCCGCTCGGCCTGATGGGCCCCGCGCTGCGGCGGGCGGGCGCGCGGCGGATCGTGGCCACGACGCACGGGCACGAGGCGGGGTGGGCCCAGCTGCCGGCCGCGCGGCAGCTGCTGCGGCGGATCGGCGAGGGCACGGACACGCTGACGTACCTGGGGGAGTACACGCGCTCGCGGATCGCCTCGGCGGTCACGGAGCGGGCGGCGGGGCGCATGGTGCAACTCCCGCCGGGGGTGGACGAGAAGACCTTCCACCCGGAGTCGGGCGGGGCGGAGGTCCGGGCCCGGCTGGGGCTGACGGACCGGCCGGTGGTGGTGTGCGTCTCCCGGCTGGTGCCGCGCAAGGGGCAGGACACGCTGATCGAGGCGATGCCGAGGATCCTGGCGGCGGTGCCGGACGCGGTGCTGCTGATCGTGGGCGGGGGGCCGTACGAGGCGGACCTGCGGGCGTTGGCGGCGGCCAAGGGGGTGGCGGCGTCCGTACGGTTCACCGGGGCGGTGCCGTGGGAGGAACTGCCCGCGCACTACGGGGCCGGGGACGTCTTCGCCATGCCGTGCCGGACCCGGCGGGGCGGGCTGGACGTGGAGGGTCTCGGGATCGTCTACCTGGAGGCTTCGGCGACGGGCCTGCCGGTGGTCGCGGGCGACTCCGGCGGGGCGCCGGACGCGGTACGGGACGGCGAGACGGGCTGGGTGGTCCGGGGCGGCTCCCCGGAGGACGCGGCGGACCGCGTGGTGGCCCTGCTACGGGACCCGGCCCTGCGGGAGCGGATGGGGGCCGCGGGCCGGGCGTGGGTCGAGGAGCGGTGGCGGTGGGACCTGCTGGCGGGGCGGTTGCGGGGGTTGTTGTAGGGGCCCCGCTTGGGCGGGGCCTTTGACCGTTGGTCGCGTCGGCATTTCGCTCAGGCGGGCGGTGACATGGGTGCGGGGCTTCGCGCTCGGTCGGCGTCTTTACCCCCCTCTCACCAGCGTGGCGGCGCGGTGGTTGCCCACCCGCCTCCCTAGGCGGCGAGGCTGAGCCTCGGTAACCCGGTGAGCGGGGTCGGTCCCGTCGTGCGGGCGGTGGACGCGGAGGCGGCGCGTGCTGTGCTGACCTTGGATGGGTACGCCGATATCGAGGTGCACGAGTGGGAGTTCGGCGGGCGGCGATGAGTCGCCATGGCTGACTGTCTCTCAGATGCCTGTCAAGGCGGGGTATGGATGGACGGCTGGATTCCGCTCATGATGCGGCCATGACATCTCATCTGACGCGTCGTCAAATGCTGGGCATCGGCGCCCTCCAGACCGCTGCCATGCTCGGCTTCACGCGGATCGGGCTCGCCTCGGCCGCCGCTGCCGAGCCCGCGGCCGCGCAGTACGCACCCGCCATCGTCGTGGGGTCAGGGTACGGGTCCGCCGTGGCCGCGCTCCGGCTCGGGCAGGCCGGTGTGCGGACCGTCGTGCTTGAGATGGGGCGGCTCTGGGACAGTCCCGGGGCGGACGGGAAGGTCTTTCCGTCCACGGCCGCCCCCGACGAGCGCTCCATGTGGTTCCGGAACCGGACCGAGGCGCCTCTGGCGCAGTTTCTTTGGCTTGATGTCGTCAATCGGGACATCAGGCCGTATCCCGGTGTGCTCGACCGGGTGAACTACGGGGACATGGCTGTGTACGTGGGGAGGGGGGTGGGTGGGGGGTCGCTGGTCAACGGGGGGATGGCGCCCACGCCGAAGAGGTCCTATTTCGGTGAGGTGTTTCCGCTCGTTGACGCCGACGAGATGTACGGGACCTATTTCCCGCGGGCGCGGGCCATGCTCGGCGTGAATGAGATCGACCCGGGGTGGTTCGAGTCCACGGAGTGGTACCGGTTCGCGAGGGTTTCGCGCAAGCACGCGCAGAACACCGGGCTCAAGACCGTGTTCGTGCCGAACGTGTACGACTTCGAGTACATGAAGCGGGAGGCCGCCGGGACGGCCGTCCGGTCAGCGCTGGCCGGGGAGGTTATTTACGGCAACAACCACGGGAAGAGGAGTGTCGACAAGACCTATCTCGCCGCGGCCATCGGTACCGGGAACGTCACCATCGAGACCATGCAGCGGGTGGTGGGTGTCCGGCCCGATCCGGGGGGTGGGTACGTCGTCACCGTGCAGACCAGCGATGTGACGGGGCGGGTCACGCAGGTGCGGGAGCTCGGGTGCCGGCAGCTGTTTCTGGGGGCCGGAAGTCTTGGGACCACCGAGATTCTGCTGCGGGCCCGGGAGACCGGGACGCTGCCCGGGCTCAGTGAGCGGGTCGGGTTGGGGTGGGGGCACAACGGCAATGTCATGACCGCCCGGGCCAACCATGTGTGGGACACCGTCGGGGCCAATCAGGCGACCATGCCCGCCATGGGGATCGACGATTGGGACAACGTCGCCAATCCGGTCTTCGCCGAGATCGCGCCGCTGCCCATGGGGCTGGAGCACTGGATCTCGATGTACCTGGCCATTACGAAGAATCCCGAGCGGGGGTTCTTCACCTATGACGCCGCGAGTGATTCGGCTCGGTTGAACTGGAGCAGGGATCAGAACACGCCGTCGGTGGAGGCCGCCAAGTGTTTGTTCGATCGGATCAATCGGCGGAATGTGACCGTGTACCGGCATGATCTGTTCGGGGGGAACAAGGCCTTCGCCGATGACTTTACGTACCACCCGCTCGGGGGGTGTGTTCTCGGAGAGGCGACGGACTCCTACGGGCGGGCGAAGGGGTACCAGGGGCTGTACGTCGTGGACGGCTCCCTGGTACCCGGCTCGCTCGGGGTGAATCCGTTCGTCACCATTACCGCTCTTGCGGAGCGGAACATGGCGCGGGTTCTGAGTGAGGATCCGCGTTAGGGGCGGTAGAGCGCTTCGATTTCGTCTGCGAAGTCCTTGGCCACCACGTTGCGCTTGAGTTTGAGGGACGGCGTGATGTGGCCTGATTCCTCCGTGAACTGGGAGGGGAGAATGCGGAATTTCCGCACCGATTCCGCCTTGGAAACCGCCGCGTTGCCGTCGTCCACTGCCTTCTGGACGGCGGCGATGAGGTCCGCGTCCTCGCGCAGCTCGGCCGCCGTGACCCCGGCCGGCTTGCCGTTCTCCGTGGCCCAGCGGCCCAGGAACTCCTCGTCGATGGTGACCAGCGCGGCCACGAACGGCCGTCCGTCGCCCACCACCATGCACTCCGCCACCAGCGCGTGGGCGCGGATGCGGTCCTCGATGACGGCGGGGGCCACGTTCTTGCCGCCCGCCGTGACGATGAGTTCCTTCTTGCGGCCGGTGATCGCGAGGTAGCCGTCCTCGTCGAGGGTGCCGACGTCGCCCGTGTGGAACCAGCCGTCGGTCAGCGCGTCCGCGGTGGCCGTCTCGTTCTTCCAGTACTCCTTGAAGATGTGCTCGCCGTGCAGCAGCACCTCGCCGTCGTCCGCGATGCGCACCACGGAACCGGGGAGCGGCTGGCCGACCGTACCGATCTTCGTCTTGTCCCACGGGTTGAAGGCCGTGGCCGCGCAGGACTCGGTCAGGCCGTAGCCCTCCAGCACGGTGAAGCCGATGCCGCGGAAGAAGTGCCCGAGGCGCTCGCCCAGCGGGGCACCGCCCGAGATCGCGTACTCGCCGCGGCCGCCGAGGACCGTGTGCAGCTTGCTGTAGACCAGCTTGGAGAACAGCTTGTGCTTGAGGCGGAGCCCGAAGGACGGGCCGGAGGGGGTGTCCAGGGCGCGGCTGTACGCGATCGCCGTCTCGGCCGCCGCGTCGAAGATCTTGCCCTTGCCGTCGGCCTGCGCCTTGGCGCGCGCCGAGTTGTAGACCTTCTCGAAGACGCGCGGCACACCGAGGATGAGGGTGGGCTTGAAGGACGCCAGCTCGTCGGTCAGGTTCTTGATGTCCGGTACGCAGCCCAGGCGGATCGGCGCCAGCACGGACGCCACCTCCACCAGGCGGCCGAAGACGTGCGCGGCCGGGAGGAAGAGCAGCACGGAGCACTCGCCGGTGCGGAAGAGCGGGCTGAGGCGCTCCACCACGTTCCCGCACTCGGCGAAGAAGTTGCGGTGGGTCAGCACGCAGCCCTTGGGGCGGCCGGTGGTGCCCGAGGTGTAGACGATGGTGGCCGGGTCGTCGGCGTTGGCGAGGCTGCTGCGCTCCTCGACCTCGGCGTCGGTGACCGAGGCGCCCGCGCTCTTCAGCGTGTCGAGGGCGCCCCGCTCGATCTCCCAGACCTCGCGCAGCTCCGGCAGGCGGTCGCGCAGCGAGGCCACGGCCGTGCTGTGCCCGGGGCTCTCGACGACCGCGGCGACGGCGCCGGAGTCGCCGAGGATCCACTGGATCTGCTCGGGGGAGCTGGTCTCGTACACGGGGACGGTGACGCCGCCCGCGCTCCAGATCGCGAAGTCGATCAGCACCCACTCGTAGCGCGTGCGGGAGATGAGGGCGACGCGGTCGCCCGGGCGGATGCCGGCCGCGATCAGGCCCTTGGCCGTGGCCCGGACCTCGGCGAGGAACTCGGTCGCGGTCACGTCCTGCCACCGGCCGTCGACCTTGCGGCTCATGACGGCGGTGTCTGGATGCTGCGCGGCATTGCGGCGGATGAGATCCGTCAGGTTCCCGTCCGACGGGACCTCGTACAGGGCCGGAAGGCTGAACTCGCGCAAGACTGCTGCTCCTCTGGGCGCCATCGCCACCGTGTGGACCGACCGGACGTTACCCACCGGTAGTGGGTTCCCGATAGAGGGAACCGGCCAGATGTTCCCTGCGTCACATGACGCAGCCATACCGTGCCGACAGTAGTCGACCCCCTTCGCGACTCGGAAGTAACCGCAGGTCCGGCCGCATTCACCCCCCGCACTACCCCTCCGTCACCAGGCGCCCCTAGGGTGACCGCATGGCTGGCAGCACGCGAGTTCACGTCGTGAGCGACGTACACGGCAACACCGAGGCCCTCGCCAGGGCAGGGGACGGCGCCGACGCGCTGATCTGCCTCGGTGACCTGGTCCTCTTCCTCGACTACGCCGACCACTCGCGCGGGATCTTCCCCGACCTCTTCGGCGTCGAGAACGCCGACCGGATCGTCGAGCTGCGCACCGCGCGCCGCTTCGAGGAGGCCCACGCCCTCGGGCGGCGGCTGTGGGCGGGGCTCGACCGGGAACGGATGATCGAGGGCGCGGTGCGCCGCCAGTACGCCGAGATGTTCGCCGCCTTCCCCACCCCCACGTACGCCACCTACGGCAACGTCGACATCCCGGCCCTGTGGCCGGAGTACGCCGACCGCCCCGGCCTCACCGTCCTCGACGGGCAGCGGGTGGAGATCGGCGGCCGGGTCTTCGGCTTCGTGGGCGGCGGACTGCCCTCGCCGATGCGGACCCCCTACGAGGTGTCCCTGGAGGAGTACGCCGCCAAGGTGGAGGCCCTGGGGGAGGTGGACGTACTGTGCTCGCACATCCCGCCGGAGGTGCCGGAGCTCTGCTACGACACGGTGGCGCGGCGCTTCGAGCGGGGCAGCGAGGCCCTGCTCGCCGCGATCCGGCGGACCCGGCCCCGGTACGCCCTCTTCGGGCACGTGCACCAGCCGCTGGCGCGGCGGATGCGGATCGGGAGCACGGAGTGCGTGAACGTCGGGCACTTCGCGGCGACCGGAAGGCCCTGGGCCCTGGAGTGGTGAGCTCCGCACGCACGGTAGCCTTCGAGCGGCGGCCGGAGGCCGCACATTTCCTCGAATACATCCCGGAGGATCGACCGCGATGGCGGAACACACCAGCTCAAGCATCACGATCGAGGCTTCGCCGGCCGACGTGATGGCCGTGATCGCCGACTTCGCCCGCTACCCGGAGTGGACCGGCGAGGTGAAGGAGGCCGAGGTCCTGGCCACCGACGCCGAGGGCCGCGCCGAGAAGGTCCGGCTGCTGCTGGACGCGGGCGCGATCAAGGACGACCACACCCTCGCGTACACCTGGAAGGGTGCGGACGAGGTCAGCTGGACCCTGGACAAGTCGCAGATGCTGCGACAGCTGGACGGCTCCTACCGGCTGACGCCGGTGGACGGCGGCAGGCGCACCGAGGTCACCTACTCGCTGACCGTGGACGTCAAGATCCCGATGCTCGGCATGATCAAGCGCAAGGCCGAGAAGGTGATCATCGACCGTGCCCTGGCCGGCCTGAAGAAGCGCGTCGAGTCCCACTGACCCACCGCTGCCGGAGCTCCCGCCCGGACCCAGCGGGGTCCGGGGCGGAGCACCGGGTCCTGTATCCGGAGTAACCCCCACCATGCCGCACACCCTGCTGATCACCGGTCCCGGCGGATCCGGCCGGACCACCGTCGCCGCCGCCACCGCCCTCGCGGCGGCCCGGCAGGGGCGGCGGGTGCTGCTGCTGTCCGGAGACGTCGGGGACCCGGCCGGCGCGCTGACGGGCGAGACGGCCGGCGAGGCCGAAGAGGTCGCGCCCGGCCTGCGGGCCACCACCGCCGCACACGGGCTCCGCGTGGCCCGCGTGGACTCCGGCGAGGAGTTCCGCGAGGAGCTCGTCGCCCTCCAGGAACGCGGATCCACCCTCCTCGGCATGCTCGGCGCCCGCCCGCTCGGCGCCGAGGAGCTCACCGAGCTGCCCGGCGCCGAACAGTTCGCGCTGCTGCGCGCCCTGAGGCGGGCCGCCACCGCCCCCCGGACCGACCTCGTCGTCGTCGACCTGCCCCCGCTCCACCAGGCCCTGGCCACCCTCGCCCTCCCCGCCCAGCTGCGCCGCTACCTCGCCCGGCTGCTCCCCGCCGAGCGGCAGGCCGCCCGCGCCCTGCGGCCCGTCCTGGCCCAGCTGGCCGGGGTGCCCATGCCCGCGCAGTGGCTCTACGAGGCCGCCGCCCGCTGGGACGAGGAGCTCGCCGCCGTCCAGGCCGTCGTCGAGGCCGACACCACCGAGGTGCGCCTGGTCGCCGAGCCGGGGCCGGCCGCCGCCGACGCCGTCCGGCTGGGGCGGCTCGGGTTCGCCCTCCAGCAGCTGCCCGTCGCCGCCGTCGTCGCCAACCGCACCCTGCCCCAGGGCTCCGCCGACCCCTGGCTCGCCGGGCTCGCCGCCGAGCAGGAGAAGTGCGCCGCCCAGTGGGCCGGGGAGCTCCCCGTGATCCGGCTGCCCCACCTCGGCCGGGCCCCGCGCGGCCCGCAGGACCTGGCACTGCTCGCCGATGGCGCTACCGATACCGACGCCGATACCGGCGCCACCGACGGTCTCGTCCCGCCCCCGCCCGCGCCCCGTCCGGCCTGGGCCGTCGAGGACCGGCTCGCCGAGGACGGGGTACTCGTCTGGGTGGTGCCGCTGCCCGGCGCGCACAAGCGCGAGCTCGACCTCATCCGCCGCGGCGACGAGCTGCTGCTCACGGCCGGCCCGTACCGCAGGATCGTTCCGCTCCCCGCAGCGCTGCGCCGCTGCACCGTTTCCGGCGCCGCCCTGGCCGAAGACGCGCTCCGCATCCGCTTCACCCCGGACCCGGGTCTCTGGCCGCGCACGCGCTGATCCCCGTACCGCCGTTCGGGTAACGTCGAAGGTAGCCCGTACCGCACGCACAGCAGCCGCCGCAGGAGAGTCCGCCATGAGCGAGGCCACCGACCGACCCACCGACGACGACGCCTGGGCCAAGGCCTGCGCCGAGGACCTCGCCGCCGAGAAGGAGCGCCTGCGCGGGCAGGGCGCGGGGGCCACCGGGACCGCCGCCGAAGAGCTGTTCAAGCTCTTCGAGGCCGTCGCGGACAAGGTCTCCGGGCTGAACAACCCGCTCTTCGGCACCGCCGCCCAGGGAGCCGTGCGCCAGTTCGTCAACCAGGCGAAGACCGCCGCCAAGCCCGTCATCGAGCGCAACCCCGAGGTCTTCGACCACCTCGCCGCCGCCGGCTCCGAACTGCTCGCCGCCTACCGCTCGGCCGTCGAGGGCCACGAGCGCCGCTGGACACGGGGCGAGCCCCCGGCCCCCCGCAAGGAGCGCGACCCCCGGGACGAAGGCCCTGGTGACGGCCCGACGGAGCGGATCGATCTCGACTGAACCCCTGCCGCCCTCGGGTACCGTTGGCCGTGGCGGGGTTTGACCGGAAACCGAGGGACTAATGGGACTCACCATCGGCGTCGACATCGGCGGCACGAAGATCGCGGCCGGCGTGGTCGACGAAGAGGGCACCATCCTTGAGACGTACAAGGTGCCCACCCCGCCGACCGCGGACGGAGTCACGGAGGCCATCTGCGCCGCCGTCTCCGAAGTCAGCAGCAACCACACCATCGAGGCCGTCGGCATCGGCGCCGCGGGCTACGTGGACGACAAGCGTGCGACGGTGCTCTTCGCACCGAACATCAACTGGCGCCACGAGCCGCTGAAGGACAAGGTCGAGCAGCGCATCGGCCTCCCCGTCGTCGTCGAGAACGACGCGAACTGCGCGGCCTGGGGCGAGTACCGCTTCGGCGCCGGCCAGGGCCACGAGGACGTCATCTGCATCACGCTCGGCACCGGCCTCGGCGGCGGCATCATCATCGGCAACAAGCTGCGGCGCGGACGCTTCGGCGTCGCCGCCGAGTTCGGGCACATCCGGGTCGTCCCGGACGGCCTGCTGTGCGGATGCGGGAGCCAGGGCTGCTGGGAGCAGTACGCCTCCGGGCGCGCGCTCGTCCGGTACGCGAAGCAGCGCGCGAAGGCCACCCCCGAGAACGCGGTGGCCCTGCTCGCGCTCGGCGACGGCACCCCCGAGGGCATCGAGGGCAAGCACATCAGCGCGGCCGCGCGGGCAGGTGACCTGGTCGCCATCGACGCCTTCCGCGAGCTGGCCCGCTGGGCGGGCGCCGGACTGGCCGACCTCGCCTCGCTCTTCGACCCGTCGGCCTTCATCGTCGGTGGCGGGGTCTCCGACGAGGGCGACCTCGTCCTCGACCCGATCCGCAAGTCCTTCAAGCGCTGGCTGGTCGGCGGCGCCTGGCGCCCGCACGCGCAGGTCCTCGCCGCCCAGCTGGGCGGAAAGGCCGGGCTCGTGGGCGCGGCGGACCTGGCGCGCCAGGGCTGACGCCCCTTCCTTCGCCGTGACCGCCCGCCGCGCCCCCTGGGGGAGCGGCGGGCGTTTGCGTATCTTGCGGGCATGGACCAACAGCTGCTGCCTTCGCTGCCGAAGTCTCGTACGGAGCCGGACGGTTCCGCCGTGATCCGGGTGCTCAGCTACAACATCCGCTCGCTGCGCGACGACGAGGAGGCGCTGGCCCGGGTCATCCGGGCGTGCGCGCCGGACCTGGTCTTCGTACAGGAGGCGCCGCGGTTCTTCCGCTGGCGCAAGCACGCGGCGCGGCTCGCCGCGAAGACCGACCTGGTGGTGCTGGGCGGGGGTGCGACGGCGGCGGGGCCGCTGCTGCTGTGCTCGCTACGGGCCTTCGTGGAGCGGACGGAGGACGTGCTGCTGCCGCGCACCCCCGGGCTGCACCGGCGCGGCTTCGCCACGGCCGTGGTCCGCTTCGGGGCGGCCCGGGTGGGGGTCATCAGCGCCCACCTGTCGCTGGACGCGGCGGAACGGCGGGCTCAGGCGGGGCTGCTCCTGGACCGGGCCGCGGCGCTGGAGGCTCCGCAGGTGATCGCCGCGGCCGACGTCAACGAAGGCCCGGGGGGTCCGGCCTTCGACCGCCTCTCCGCTGCGCTGCAGGACTGCTGGACGGTGTCCCCGTGGGGCGGCGCCGACACGTTCCCGGCGTCGGCGCCGGACCGCCGCATCGACGCGGTGTTCGCCTCGCCGGGGGTGGAGGTGCTGGCCTGCGGTGTCCCTGCGGGGCTGCCGGGTTTGGCCGGGGCCGACCTCCGCGCCGCGACGGACCACCTCCCGGTCCTGGCGGCCCTCCGCCTCCCGGCTGGGCCGTAGCCCCGTCCCACCTGCGGCGCCGCTACTCAGACCCCGCGCCTCAAACGCCGCTCGGGGGGTTGTGAGCCGCAGCTGAAGGCCTACGGCAGCAAAAACCAGCCCCTCCGGCGTTTGAGGGGTGGGGGTCCCCCCGGACGGAGTCTGGGGGAGGGTACGGGGCGGAGCCCCGGGTCTTTGGGGCGCGCCGGCGCCGCCTGAGGGCCCCGCCCCGCGGCGGTGCAGGGGCTGGGGCGGAGCCCCAGGGGGGCGGGGGCTAGACGACCGCGCCGCGGCCCGGGTCGTCGTCCTCGTCGTCGCCCTGCTGCATGCGTGCGATCAGCGTCGCGAACCCGCCCAGGAAGCCGCCGATGCCCAGCGTCGTCAGCCACCAGGTCATCTCCCACTGCAGCAGTACCGCCAGGAGCAGCAGCACCGGGCCGCCGACCACCGCGAGCCAGGCGAACTTCGACGTGGTGTCCGCCTCCGGCAGCTCCGGTTCCGGCTGGACGAAGTGGCCCTCGTCGTCCTTCGGCTCCGCCGGCGAGTGGTCCCGCGGGCCCGTGCCGACGCCCGGCGCGAAGACCACCGAGCTGCCCAGGGCCGGGGGCCCGGGGTCCGGCTCGGAGGGCTCCGGCTCCGGCTCCTGCTCCGGCCCGGAGGGCAACGGCTTGACGTCCTCCTCCGGCAGCATCAGGTTCTCGATCGGCCGGAAAGGTCTCGCCCCCGGCGGGTCCGGCGGCTCCTGCCCGTACCCGGCGACGATCGCCGCCCACGCCGCTTCCTCGTCCAGCGGCGGAACTCCGCCCGACTGCTCCTCGTGCTCAGCCACCAGCCTCCGCCCCCTCCCTGCCCACGCTCTCCGCCAGCCGGCCGACGAACGCAAAACTGTCCGCGAAGATCCGCTCCGCGTCATGGTCCAACGTCGCGACGTGGTAGCTCTGTTCCAGCAGGGTCTCGGTGACGTCCGTCGACGAGATCCGGGCCAGGATCCGCGCCGAGTCCACCGACGGGACGACATGGTCCTGCGGGCTGTGCAGCAGCAGCACCGGCTGCGTCACCTGCGGCAGATCCGCGTCCACCACCTGGAAGAGCTTGCGCAGCGAGTCCGCGGCCCGGGTCGGGACCCGGTCGTAGCCGACCTCCTCCGAGCCCGGCTTGGCGATGTCGCTCGCGATGCCCGGTGTCGACCGGATGAAGTGCTTGGCCACCGGCAGGGCGAAGGCCAGCGGGTCGTGGACCTTGTTGGCCGGATTGACCAGCACGATGCCGCTGATGGCGTCCCCGTGCTTGGCCGCCAGCCGCAGGGTGAGCGCGCCGCCCATCGACAGCCCGAAGACGAACACCTGCTCGCACCGGTCCAGCAGGTCCCGCAGCGCGCGGTCCACCTCGGCGTACCAGTCCTGCCAGCCCGTGAGCTGCATGTCCTGCCACCGCGTCCCGTGCCCGGGCAGCAGCGGCAGCGACACCGTGAGCCCGCGCCCGGCCAGATACTCGGCCCAGGGGCGCATCGACTGCGGGGAACCGGTGAAGCCGTGGCAGAGAAGGACGCCGACCTCTCCGCCCTCGTGGCGGAACGGCTCGGCTCCAGGGAGGACAGGCACCGGGGTCTCCTTGATCATGATGTGCGTCGAGTGGGGTGCGTTGCTCTGTGTGACTTCACCGTACGCGACCGGGGTGACACCGACCAGGGCCGTCGGGCCGCTCCCGCGGGAGCCAGGGGATAAGGTCTGTTCGACAGGACACAGGAAGGTTTTCGAGTTGATCTACGGCGCAATGAAGTTCTCCATCGGCGGGTCCCTGAAGCTCGCCTTCAGGCCGTGGGTGGAGGGCCTCGAGAACATTCCCGCCGAGGGGCCGGCGATCCTCGCGAGCAACCACCTGTCCTTCTCGGACTCCTTCTTCCTGCCCGCCGTACTGGACCGCAAGGTCACCTTCATCGCGAAGGCGGAGTACTTCACCTCCCCCGGCGTCAAGGGCAAGCTGACGGCCGCCTTCTTCAAGGGCGTCGGCCAGCTCCCGGTGGACCGCTCCGGCGCCCGCGGGGCCGGCGAGGCCGCGATCAAGAGCGGCATCGAGGTCATCGAACGCGGGGAGCTGTTCGGTATCTACCCCGAGGGGACGCGTTCACCCGACGGACGCCTCTACCGGGGTAAGCCCGGCGGCCTGGCCCGCGTGGCGCTGGCCACCGGAGCCCCCGTGATCCCCGTGGCGATGATCGACACGGAGAAGATCCAGCCGCCCGGCAAGGTGGTCCCCAAGCTGATGCGCCCGGGCATCCGGATCGGCAAGCCGCTGGACTTCAGCCGCTACCACGGCATGGACGGCGACCGCTTCATCCTCCGCTCGGTGACCGACGAGGTCATGTACGAGATCATGAAGCTGTCCGGCCAGGAGTACGTCGACATCTACGCGACGGCGGCCAAACGCCAGATCGCCGACGCCGAGAAGGCGGAGAAGGCGGCCAAGGCGGAGGCCGCCAAGGCCGAGAAGGCGGACAAGGGCGAGTAGCAGGGCGGCACCGCCCGCGGGGGGTGGGGGAGATGGCGAAACGCGAGCGCGTCGTACGCATGTCGGTCGAGCAGCCGCTGTGGCGGGCCCTGACGGCCTATCGGCTGCTGACCATGCTCTACGCGGTGGGGCTGTTCGCCTCCGCCTACAAGAAGTTCGACCGCCCGGGGATCGCCGTCGGCTATCTCGCGGTCCTCGCGCTGTGGACCCTCGCCACCCACCGCAAGGTGGTGAACGCCACCAGCTGCACCAAGAGCTTCCTCGGCGCCGACCTCACGGTCGCCCTCGCCGGGATCCTGCTCACCCCGGTCGCCGACACCGCCGAGCGGATCGCCAGCGGCGGCCCCACCCTCCCCAGCATCTGGACCGCCGGTTCGGTCCTCGCCTTCGCCATCAAGGGCGGCTGGCGCTGGGCCGGCTTCGCCTCCACCTTCGTGGCCGTCGCCAACATCGTCATCCACGGCGGCGAGCCCACCCGGGACACCCTGCACAACGTCCTGCTGGTCTGGGTCGCCTCGATAGCGATCGGCTACGTCGTCGAGGTCGCCCGGGCCAGCGAGAACACCCTCGCCCGCGCCCTGGAGATCGAGGCCGCCACCCGCGAGCGCGAGCGCCTCGCCCGCGACATCCACGACGGGGTCCTCCAAGTCCTCGCCATGGTCCAGCGGCGCGGTACCGACCTGGGCGGGGAGGCCGCCGAGCTCGGCCGGATGGCGGGGGAGCAGGAGGTGGCCCTGCGCACCCTGGTCTCCACAGGGCTGGTGAACCCCTCCCGGGTCTCCCGCGACGAATCGCGGGGCGCGCTGGTGGACTCGTACGAGGTGGACGACGCGGACGAGGGCGCTGACCAGGGCGAGCTGGACCTGCGGACGCTCCTCGCCCCGCACGCCGGCTCCCGGGTGAGCTTCGCCGAGCCGGGCACCCCGGTGCCGCTGCCGGTGCCCGCCGCGAAGGAGCTGGCCGCGGCGGTCGGCGCCGCCCTCGACAACGTGCGCAAGCACGCCGGGGAGGGGGCCAGCGCCTGGATCCTGGTCGAGGACTGGGGCGACGAGGTGATCGTGACCGTCCGGGACGACGGCCCGGGCATCCCGGCGGGTCGGCTCGACCAGGCGGAGGGCGAGGGCCGGATGGGGGTGGCCCTGTCCATCCGCGGCAGGCTGCGTGACCTCGGCGGCACCGCCGAGCTGGTGTCCGTCCCCGGGCAGGGCACCGAAGTGGAACTGAAAGTACCCAGGGGGAGGACCCAGTGAGCACGCACGAACCGCACGAGATCAGGGTGATGGTCGTCGACGACCATCCGATGTGGCGGGACGCGGTCGCCCGCGACCTGGCCGCCGCCGGCTTCGACGTGGTGGCCACCGCCGGCGACGGCCCCGAGGCGGTCCGCCGGGCCCGCGCCGTCACCCCCGACGTGCTGGTCCTCGACCTCAACCTGCCGGGGATGCCCGGCGTGCAGGTCTGCAAGGAACTCGTCGGCGCCAATCCGGCGCTGCGCGTCCTGGTCCTGTCGGCGAGCGGCGAGCACGCGGACGTCCTGGAGGCGGTGAAGTCCGGCGCGACCGGCTACCTGCTGAAGTCCGCGGGCGCCCAGGAGCTGATCGACGCGGTCCGCCGCACGGCGGCCGGCGATCCCGTCTTCACCCCGGGCCTGGCCGGACTGGTGCTCGGCGAGTACCGGCGCCTGGCCACCGACCCGGCGCCGACCGCCTCCGACGAGCCGAAGGCGCCGCAGCTGACCGACCGGGAGACCGAGGTGCTGCGACTGGTGGCCAAGGGGCTCTCGTACAAGCAGATCGCGGAACGGCTGGTCATCTCGCACCGCACGGTGCAGAACCACGTCCAGAACACCCTGGGCAAGCTCCAGCTGCACAACCGGGTGGAGCTCGTCCGGTACGCGATAGAGCGAGGCCTCGACGACGCGTAGGGGCGCAGGCGCTGTCGTACGTCGTACTTACGTCCTCGTACGAGTGAACGGGCGTACGCAACGCCCCGCGATTCCACCGGAATTGACCCCTCCAGGGCCCTTGCTGTGACCTGGCTCACCACTAGCGTGACCGTCATGGCGAAGGGAGATTCCATGAAGGTCGGAGTGCTGACCGGCGGCGGCGACTGCCCCGGGCTCAACGCGGTCATCAGGGGCGTCGTCCGCAAGGGCGAGCAGGAGTACGGCTACGGGTTCATCGGCTTCAAGGACGGCTGGCGCGGCGCGGTCGAAGGCGCCACGGTCCCGCTGGACATCCCGGCCGTCCGCGGGATCCTGCCCCGGGGCGGCACCATCCTCGGTTCCTCGCGCACCAACCCGTTCAAGACCGAGAACGGCGTGCGCAACATCAAGGAGAACCTCGCCAAGTACGAGGTGGACGCGCTCATCGCGATCGGCGGGGAGGACACCCTCGGGGTCGCCGCCAAGCTGTACGAGGAGTACGGCGTCCCGTGCGTCGGCGTGCCGAAGACCATCGACAACGACCTGTCGGCGACGGACTACACCTTCGGCTTCGACACCGCGGTCGGCATCGCGACCGAGGCCATCGACCGGCTGCACACCACGGCCGAGTCGCACATGAGGGTCCTCGTCGTCGAGGTCATGGGCCGGCACGCGGGCTGGATCGCCCTGCACTCGGGTCTCGCGGGCGGCGCCAACGTGATCCTCATCCCGGAGCAGCGCTTCGACATGGACCAGGTGTGCGCGTGGGTGACCTCGCGCTTCAAGGCGAGCTACGCGCCGATCGTGGTGGTCGCGGAGGGGGCCATGCCCAAGGACGGGGACCTGGTCCTGAAGGACGCCACCAAGGACTCCTTCGGACACGTGCGGCTGTCGGGCGTGGGTGAGTGGCTGGCCAAGGAGATCGAGGCGCGGACCGGGAAGGAGGCCCGTACGACGGTGCTCGGGCACATCCAGCGGGGCGGTACGCCGAGCGCCTTCGACCGGTGGCTGGCGACCCGGTTCGGGCTGCACGCGATCGACGCGGTGCGCGACGGGGACTTCGGCAAGATGGTCGCGCTGAAGGGGACGGACATCGTGCGGGTGCCGATCGCCGAGGCGACGGCGAAGCTGAAGACGGTGGATCCGGCGCTGTACCAGGAGGTCGGCGTCTTCTTCGGCTGAGCCGCCGGGCGAGCGTGATCCATGGGTCGTAGGGTGACAAACGACCCATGGATCGACGTACTTCGACGGATCGGGAGCAAGCGTGGAGATCCTGGCATTCGGTGTGACCGCCGACGAGAAGCCGCTCCTGGAGCAGGCCTTCGCGGGACAGCACGAGGTCCGCTGCCTCGAAGTCTTCATGACCGAGGACACCGCACCCATCGCGGCCGGCTACGAGATCGTCTCCTCCAGCGTCAACGCCGACCTGAACGGGCGGGTGCTGCGGATCCTCGCCGCGGGCGGGACGAAGATGATCGCCCAGCGGTCGACGGGCTTCAACAACATCGACCTGGACGTGGCCCGGGAGCTGGGCATGACGGTCAGCCGGGTCTCCTACTACTCGCCGTACTCGGTCGCCGAATTCGCCTGGGCCCTGGCGATGGCGGTCAACCGGCGGATCGTACGGGCTTCGAACCGCACGCGGGACTTCGACTTCCGGCTGAACGGGCTGATGGGCCGGGACATGCGGGGCCGTACGGTGGGCGTCCTGGGCACCGGCAAGATCGGCGAGGCGTTCACGCGGATCGCGCACGGGTTCGGCATGAACCTGCTGGGGTGGGACGTGGCGCAGAATCCGGCGTGCGTGGAACTCGGCATGAAGTACGTGGACAAGGAGACGCTGTTCACGTCCTCGGACCTGATCAGCCTGCACGTGCCGCTGCTGGAGTCCACGCACCACATCGTCGACTCGGCGGCGCTGAAGCTGATGCGGGACGACGCGATCCTGGTGAACTCCAGCCGGGGCGGTCTGGTCGACACGGACGCGCTCGTAACGGAGCTGCGGGCGGGGCGCTTCGCGGGGGTGGGCCTGGACGTGTACGAGGCGGAGGCGGGGGTCTTCTTCCTCGACAAGTCCCTGGTGGCGGTGGAGGACGACACGCTGGCGCGGCTGGTCACGTTCCCGCACGTGGTGGTGACCTCGCACCAGGCGTATTACACGAGCGACGCGGTGGGGCAGATCATCGACACCACCGTCGCCAACGTGGCGGACTACGTGGCGGGCCGCCGCTCCGAGAACACCCTGGTTCCGTCTTCGGCGTGACACCCCCGCCGGGCCTTCCCGGCCCGGCAGGGGTGACGGCTACGCCGGTGTCGGGGTCGTGACGCGCGTCAGGAGGTCGCGCAGGAGGTCCGCGCCGCGGAGGGTGAGGACGGACTCCGGGTGGAACTGGACCCCCGCGAAGCCGCCCGCCGCGGAGCGGAGCGCGTGGACCTCGCCCGTGGCCGGGTCCCGGGAGACCTCCACGCCGGACCCCGCGAGGCGCTCGGCCGTCGCCGCGTCGCAGCGCGCCGTGTACGTGTTGTAGAAGCCGACCACCTCCTGCGCCCCGAAGAGGTCGATCCGCGTCTGCGCCCCCTGCGCCGGCTCCGCCTTGCGGACCAGCGGCAGTCCGAGCTCGGCCGCCAGCAGCTCTTGGCCCAGGCAGACCCCGACCAGCCCGTGGCGGTG
This sequence comes from Streptomyces sp. NPDC048337, assembly GCF_043201175.1. Taxonomy (NCBI): domain Bacteria; kingdom Bacillati; phylum Actinomycetota; class Actinomycetes; order Kitasatosporales; family Streptomycetaceae; genus Streptomyces; species Streptomyces sp. NPDC048337. Next base: position 165,036 of record NZ_JBICYR010000009.1, on the reverse strand, counting down.
CCCCGCCAGCAGTTCCGCCGCCAGCCCGCGCAGCATCCGCATCTTGGGGTCGGCCGCGTCCGCCGGGTTCCCCGGCCCCGGGCCCAGGACCACCGGTCCCTCCCACGACAGGGCCGCCGCCCGCAGCCCCGGATCGTCGTAGCGGCGTACGGTCACCTCCAGCCCGGCCACCCGCAGGACGTGGGCCAGCATCGCCGTGAAGGTGTCCTCCCCGTCCACCACCAGGGCGCGGCCGGTCAGCGAGGAGGGCTGCTCCTGCATCCGGAGCCAGAAGGGCGCCAGGTCCTGCCGGCGGGCCGCCAGCGCCGCCCGCACCCGGGGGTCGTCCGCCAGCCGGGGGCCGGCGCCGGCGGGCCGCGGGGCGGCCGGTCGGACCCCGAGCGCCGCCAGGACGCCCGCCGCCTTGGCGTGGGTTTCGGCCACCTCGCCCGCCGGATCCGAGTGCCGTACGAGCGTGGCCCCGACCGGTACCCGGAGCACGCCGTCCGCCGCGATGTCGGCGGTACGGATCAGGATGGGGGAGTCGAGGGTCTGGGCCCCGGCCGCGTCGACGCCCAGCAGCGCCAGCGCGCCCGCGTAGTAGCCGCGGCCCCCGGCCTCGTACCGCTCGATCACCCGGCAGGCGTTCTGCACGGGCGACCCGGTCACCGTCGCCGCGAACATCGTCTCCCGCAGCACGTCCCGCACGTCCAGCGAGGAGCGTCCCCGCAGCTCGTACTCGGTGTGGGCGAGGTGCGCCATCTCCTTCAGCCGCGGCCCGACGACGACCCCGCCCCGGTCCCCGACCGTGCACATCATCTTCAGTTCCTCGTCGACGACCATCGACAGCTCCTCGGTCTCCTTGCGGTCGCCGAGGAAGGCGAGGAGCGACTCGACGGTGGGACCGCCCGCCGGATGGCGGTACGTGCCGCTGATCGGGTTCATCACGACCGTCCCGCCGGACATCCGCACGTGCACCTCGGGGCTGGCCCCGACCAGGGTCCGGTCGCCCGTGTGGACCACGTACGTCCAGTACGCGCCCCGCTCGCCCTCCAGCAGGCGCCGGAACAGCGCGAGCGCGTCGGCCCGGCCGAAGCCCTCGATCCGGCCCTCGTAGGTGCGCCGGATGACGAAGTTCGCGCCCTCGCCCCGGCCGATCTCGTCCTCGATGACCCGCGCGACGGTGGCCGCGTACGCCTCGTCGGGCACGTCGAAGCCGCCACCCTCCACCCGGACCTCGTGCGCGGGGAGTCCCTCCAGGGCGTGCGCGAGCGGGATCTCGTACGCCTCCTCGGCGACCAGCACGCTCAGCGGCGTGCCGTCGTCGCGTACGTCGAACCCGCGCTCCCGGATCTGCCGGAAGGGGACGAGGGCGAGGGTGGGCAGCTCCCGTACGGGCAGGTCGGCGAGGCGCTCGGCCTCGTGGACCGCGCCGAGCAGCACCTCGACGGTGTCGTGGTCGCGGCCGGGGGTCCGCCGTCGCAGCAGGGCGAACGGCGGGCAGGAGTCGTCGAGCAGTCGGCTGATGTCCAGCGGCATGGGGTGGGCGTCCTTCCGGTGGGAGGAGCGGCCCGGTTTCCCTGCGCGGTGTTTCTTCACCGCATGCGGAAGGCCGCCCCTCGGGGCGGCCTTCGCGTCGGTCGTGTCAGTGGGTACGCGCGAGGAGTGGGCCGCCGGGAGCGGGCCACCACCAGTTCTGGTTCGAGTGCGCGTACATGCGAGGCACCTTAGCCCAGAGCGGCCTCCGGGCGCAGGATCCGTCTCATGGCGCGGGATGAACCATGGATTCCGTATCAATGCGTGCCGTCTGCCTTCGAGCCACTCCCGTCTCACCAGGTGGTCGCTGGGCCGGACGTGACCAATGACGCCGTAATGTGTACGAGGTGACCGTGAACGCTGAAACCCAAGCCCTCGCCGCCAAGGCGACCTGGCGAGACCTTCCCGCGGCGCAGCAGCCTTCGTACCCCGATGCCGAGGCTCTGCGCGCTGTCGTCGCGGACCTCGAGTCGTATCCTCCGCTCGTCTTCGCGGGCGAGTGCGACCAGCTGCGCGCCCGTCTGGGAGCCGTCGCCAAGGGCGAGGCGTTCCTGCTTCAGGGCGGCGACTGCGCCGAGGCCTTCGACGCCGTGTCCGCAGACCACATCCGCGCCAAGCTGAAGACGCTGCTCCAGATGAGCGCCGTCCTGACGTACGCGGCCTCCGTGCCCGTCGTGAAGGTCGGCCGTATCGCGGGCCAGTACTCCAAGCCGCGCTCCAAGGACACCGAGACCCGCGACGGCGTCACCCTGCCGACCTACCGCGGCGACTCCGTCAACGGCTTCGCCTTCACCGAAGAGGCCCGCGTCCCGGACCCGGAGCGGCTCAAGCGCATGTACCACGCGTCGGCCTCGACGCTGAACCTGGTGCGCGCCTTCACCACCGGTGGTTACGCGGACCTGCGCCAGGTGCACGCCTGGAACCAGGACTTCGTGAAGTCCTCCCCGTCCGGGCAGCGCTACGAGCAGCTCGCGCGGGAGATCGACAACGCGCTGAACTTCATGAAGGCCTGTGGCACCGACCCGGCCGAGTTCAAGGCGGTCGAGTTCTACGCCTCCCACGAGGCGCTGCTGCTCGACTACGAGGGCGCGCTGACCCGCACGGACTCCCGTACCGGCAAGCTGTACGACACCTCCGGCCACATGGTCTGGATCGGTGAGCGCACCCGCCAGCTGGACCACGCGCACATCGAGTTCTGCTCGCAGATCGCCAACCCGATCGGCATCAAGCTCGGCCCGACCACCACGGTGGACGAGGCGCTGACCTACATCGACCGCCTGGACCCGGAGCGCGAGCCGGGCCGGCTGACCTTCGTCGTCCGCATGGGCGCCGACAAGGTCCGCGACAAGCTCCCCGAGCTGGTCGAGAAGGTCACCGCGTCCGGTGCGACCGTCGCCTGGGTCACCGACCCGATGCACGGCAACACCTTCGAGGCGGCCTCCGGCCACAAGACGCGCCGTTTCGACGACGTGCTCGACGAGGTCAAGGGCTTCTTCGAGGTCCACAAGGGCCTCGGCACCCACCCGGGCGGCATCCACGTCGAGCTCACCGGTGACGACGTCACCGAGTGCGTGGGCGGCGGCGACGAGATCTTCGTCGACGACCTGCACCAGCGCTACGAGACGGCCTGCGACCCGCGCCTCAACCGCAGCCAGTCCCTGGACCTGGCGTTCCTGGTCGCCGAGATGTACCGCGACCAGTAAGTAGCTGCCTGTGACGATGGGGCGCGGATCGATGTGATCCGCGCCCCATCGTCGTATCCGGGTCTTTTAGGGAACCCTAACTTTGGGTACGGTTAGGTAAGCCTCACCGATCTAGGGGATGGCTGGCCGAACCATTCCGCCCTGGGAGGTGAACCGCGTGTACGTCTGCTCTTGCTTCGGCATCACCGACAAGCAGGTCAAGGAGCACGCGGCGGCCGGTGCCTGCACCCCGCGCCAGATCGCCTCGGCCACGAAGGCCGGCACCGACTGCGGCTCCTGCGTGCGCACCATCCAGGGAATCCTCGGCCGCGGGGCCTGCCCGCGCCGGGAGCTGCTGGAGAAGGGCAACGTGGCGGCCGTGCTCGCCGCCGACCCGGAGCTGACCTCCGCGCCCTCGCTCTCGCCCGTTCCCGCGCCGGTCGCCTCTCCCTCGCTCTCGCCGGTGCTGGCGGACGCCGCCTGACCGTCTGACCGCTGCTAGCTCGGCTGCTCGATCAGCTGCGCGATGTACAGCGGCTCGCCCAGGGACTCGATGAGCTCCAGCTGGGTGTCGAGGTAGTCGATGTGGTGCTCCTCGTCCTCCAGGATCTCCTCGAAGAGGCGGGCGGAGGTGATGTCGCCCTTGCCGCGCATGACCTCGATACCGCGCTTGAGGCGGTCGATCGCCTCGACCTCGACCTGCCGGTCCGCCTGGAACATCTCCGTGATCGTCTGCCCGACGCGTACGTGGAAGAGGCGCTGGTAGTTCGGCAGACCGTCGAGCATGAGGATGCGCTCGGTGATCTTGTCCGCGTGCTTCATCTCGTCGATGGACTCTTCACGCGTGTACTTGGCGAGCTTGGTCCAGCCCTTGTTGTCCTGGATGCGGTAGTGCAGCCAGTACTGGTTGATGGCCGTCAGCTCGCCGGTCAGCTGCTCGTTCAGAAACTCAAGGACCTCGGGGTCGCCCTGCATCGCAGAGGCTCCTTCCAGGCAATGTCAGCCACGTGACGGGGTAGGTGGGCGCATCCTTGCACCGCCGTCGGGGGCCGTCCAGTAAGTGCCTCCTTAGTGCGAGTTACCGTGACTTGCCCGAATCGGCCCAGACCTGGTCATGACCACCCCGCCACGTCTGTCACCATGGAGTCATGGGTCAGCCGGAAAGCCGGGAATCTCCGGGAGCAGAGCAGCTGGAGCTTCCACCGGGGCAGCGGTTGCAGCGGGGCTGGCCGGTCACCCACTACGGTCCCGTGCCCAAGTTCAAGCCGGACCGCTGGGAGTTCCGGGTCTTCGGTGCGACGGCCGACGGTGACAAGCACTGCTGGAACCACGAGGAGTTCACGGCCCTGCCCTTCGACTCCGTCGTGGCGGACCTGCACTGCGTCACGAAGTTCAGCATGCAGGGCGCCGAATGGGGCGGTGTGCTCGCCCGTACGATCCTCGCCCTGGCGCCGCCGGCGCCGCAGGTCACGCATGTGATGGTGTGGGCCGAGTACGGCTTCAGCTCCAACATGCGGCTGGCCGACTTCGCCTCCGAGCGGACCGTCTTCGCCACCCACCAGGGCGGTGAACTGCTCACCGCGGAGCACGGGTTCCCGCTGCGGCTCGTGGTCCCGCACCTGTACGCCTGGAAGGGGCCCAAGTGGGTCCGCGGCGTCGAGTACATGACCGCCGACCGGCGCGGCTTCTGGGAGGAGCGGGGCTACCACAACATCGGCGACCCCTGGCGCGAGCAGCGCTACTCGTACCAGGAGGAGCCGGGGGACGGCCCCGAGCTGTAGTTCGCTCAGTGGTGGTACTGGTGGACCACCGCGTGTCCCTTGCCGCGGCCGATCATCCACTTGTTGACCGGGGTCGTGATCACGAAGGCGGCCGCCAGAGCGATGGCCAGGACGATCCAGAACAGCGCCTCCGACAGGTGTGCGTCCATCGCGCCCGGCCACAGGGCGATCACGCCGTTGTCGATCAGCTCCATGACGGCGATCGACAGGGTGTCCGCGGCGAGCGCCACCCGGATGGCCGAACGGAGGTCGACGCCTGCCGCGAGGATCCCGCGCAGGGTGAGCGCGTAGCCGAAGAAGAACGCGAGGACGATCGCCAGGATCATCGTGCCGACGTTCCCCCAGCCCAGCGCGGTGCCGATGATCATGCCGAGCACCTCGCCGATGGCGCATCCGGTGAGGCAGTGGAGGGTGGCCTTGGCGGCCATGGCCCAGCTGACCGGGCCGTGGCCGTGGTGGCCGTGCTGGCCGTGGTCGTGGCCCTGGTGCTCTTGCGCGTGATGTCCGTGATGCTCGTGGTGTTCGTGTTGCTGATGGTCACCGTGGTGCTCGTGGTGGCCCTGGTGCTCGGGCTGCTGTCCGGTGGGCGCGTGCTGCTCTCCGTGGTGCGTGTGTGCGTGGTCCATCGAATCCCCCTGGGAACGCCGGATTACGGTCCTGCGGATATGCAGAAACGTATACCCCCATGGGGTATTCCTCAAGGGGTTGAGTGGATCACTCCGGGCCGCGCAGCTCCTTCAGCAGCGCCACGTCCGCCGCGTGCCCTTCCTTGCCGCCGGGCGTCTCGATGATCAGCGGCACGCCCTCCGTCGCCGGGTGCGTGAACAGCTCGGCGAAGGCGTCCCGGCCGATGTGGCCCTGGCCGATCTGGGCGTGCCGGTCCTTGTGGGCGCCGACGCCCTCCTTGGAGTCGTTCGCGTGGATCAGCTTCAGCCGGCCCTCGCCGACCGTGTCCACCAGCAGGTCGAGGGTCTGCTTGGTGCCGCCCGGCTCCGCCAGGTCGTGGCCGGCGGCGAAGATGTGGCAGGTGTCGAGGCAGATCCCCAGCTTCGGGTGGTGGTCGAGCGCCTCGAAGTACGGCCCGAAGTCCCAGGTGCGCGAGCACAGCGAAGAGCCCTGGCCGGCCGTGGACTCCAGCAGCAGGAACGGGTCGTCTTGGTGCGTCAGCTCGTCCAGCAGCGGCAGCATGTGCTCCCTGACCTGCGCGTACGCCGCCTCGCGCGGGCGGCCTCCGGTAGCCGAGCCGGTGTGGACCACCACGCCGAGCGCGCCGATCTCCCGGCCCCGGCGCAGCGAGTGGCGCAGGGACTCCACCGACTTCTCCACGGTCGCCTCGGTGTGCGAGCCGAAGTTGATCAGGTACGGCGCGTGCACGTACGCCGGGATCGACTCGGCCGCGCACTGCTCCCGGAAGAGCTCGTCCTGCTTCGGATTGCCGGACGGGGTGGCCCAGCCGCGCGGGTTCGCGACGAAGACCTGGACGGCCTCGGCGCCCATCTCCCGGGCGTAGGTCAGCCCGACCGAGGCGAGACCGCCCGCGACGGGGACGTGCCCGCCCACTGGATTGCGTATCACTGCTGCCTACAGCCCCTTGGTCCGGATGGTGATCGTGCTGCCCTCGGGGGCGTTCTGCCCGGCCGGTACCGACTGGGCGTCCACGGTGTTGCTGAAGGAGAGGAAGGGCCGGTCCACCTTCACCTTGAAGCCCGCGGCCTCCAGGGCCTTGCGGGCCGCCTCCACGTCCTGGCCGGTCACGTTCGGGACCGGGAGCTGGCGGGGACCCTTGGACAGGGTCAGCGTGACCGTGTCCCCGGCCGCGGCCTGGGTGCCGGCGCCGACCGACTGGTTGGCGACCGTACCGGTCGGCGAGGGGGAGTTGACCTGCTCGGGGGCCGTGGCCACCTTCAGGCCGAGGCCCTCCAGGGTGGCTCGGGCCTGCTCGAAGGGGACCCCGGCCACGCTCGGGACCTGCACCGGGCGGCCCTTGCTGACCACGAGCGCGACGGCCGTGTCGGGGGCCCGCTTCTCGCCGCCCGGCGGGTCCGAGGCGATCACCGAGCCCTGGGCGACGTCCTGGCTGAAGGCCAGCGTGACCATGCCGGGGGCCAGGCCGGCGTTCGTCAGCTCGGTCTTGGCCTCCTCCAGGGGGCGGCCCTTGAGGTTGGGCACGGCCACGACCTGGGGGCCGCGGGAGATGGTGATCGTCACCGCGCCGTTGCCGCGGATGCGCTTGCCGCCCGGCGGGTCGGTGTTCATCACCGTCCCGCGGTCGAAGGAGTCGCTGAACTTCCGGTCGACGCCCTTGACGCCGAGGCCGGCCGCGGACAGCTGTTCGCGGGCCTGCGCCTCGGTCTTGCCGAGCAGGTTGGGGACCTTGGTGAACTGGCCGGAATTGATGTACCAGACGCCGGTGCCGATGCCGAGGGCCAGCAGGACGCCTACGACGACCATGAGCGTGCCGCGGCGGGGCCGCCGGGAGGGGGCCGGCCGATGCGTGGGCGGAGCGGGCGGCGGCAGCGTCTCCAGCCGGGAGGTGTGGTTCACGGGCTGCGCGGCCACCGGGCGCGGGATCACCCCCGTACGGTCCTCGGCGGACGAGCGCTCCTCGGCCCGGGCCTGCGGGGGCAGGGCGTCCAGCTCGGCGTCGCTGAGCTGGAGCCGGGCCTCGCGGGTCAGGCCGAGCAGGGCGGCGGCGTCGTAGGGGCGCAGCTCCGGATTGCGGGCGGTCGCGTGCGCGACGAGCTCGTCGAGGCCGACGGGGAGGCCGGGGACGGCCGCCGACGGGGGCGGGACGTCCTCGTTGAGGTGCTGGTAGAGCACCTGGGCGGGGGTGCCGCCGGTGTGTGGCTTGGCGCCGGTGAGCATCTCGTACAGCACGACACCGCAGGCGTAGACGTCCACGCGGGTGTCGGCGACGCCGTTCTCGATCTGCTCGGGGGCGAGGTAGGAGACGGTGCCGAGGACCGACCCGGTGGTGTTGGTGACGGAGTCGACGGACCGGACCAGCCCGAAGTCCGCCACCTTGACCCGGCCGTCGTCGCCGATCAGGACGTTCTCGGGCTTCATGTCGCGGTGCACGAACCCGGCCCGGTGCGCGGCGCCGAGCGCGGCGAGGACGGGCTCGGCGATGTCGAGGGCCGCCCGGGGCTGGAGCGCGCCGCGCTCGCGGAGCACGTCGCGCAGGGTGCAGCCGGAGACGTACTCCATGGCGAGGTACGTGTACGGCCCGTCGGTGCCCTGGTCGAAGACGGCGACGACGTTGGGGTGGGCGAGGCGGGCTACGGACTTCGCCTCGCGGATGAACCGGTCGACGAAGGCGGCGTCGGCGGCGAGCGCCGGGTGCATCACCTTCAGGGCGAGGACGCGGTCGAGGCGGGTGTCGACGGCCCGGTAGACCGTGGCCATGCCGCCCGCCGCGATACGGGCGTCGACGCGGTAGCGGCCGTCGAGCACGCGCCCGACGAGGGGGTCATCCAGGGTCGTATCCACCCGCCGATTCTATTGGCGCGCCATGCCCCCCTGGCCCGTGCGGGGTGGCTTGCAGCTCAGCTGTGACGTGGGGGCGGGGGCGGGGGCGGGGCTGTCCCCGCGCACTCGGGCCTTCACCCCCCCGCTCACCACCACCTCGGGCGGGGGCTGCCCACCCGCCCCCCTCGGCAGCGAGACCGAGAGGCGTCCAGTCGGCGAGCGGGGTCGGTCCCATCGGCATTTCCCTCAACCAAGCCGACCCGCTGGTCGGCGGCTTCGGGATTCGGGACCCAGCCACCCGGTATCAGGGAGGGTTTGGGGGCTTCCCGTCAGTCTCATCGTCTCTCCGGTTCGGGCCGCCCTGTCAAGGGCGCTCCTCCTTCGTCGTCGCGTCGCTTCGCGATGGCCTTCGGCCACCCTTGACAGGGCGTCCCGAACCGGAAAAACGAAGACCGACGGGAAACCCCCAAAAGAACGGGCCGGGTCAGAGACGTTCACACGGGGAGGCCAGGGAGGCGCGGCCCCGCTCCGCCAAGTCAGCCAAGGCCCGTCATCGAGGCTGGACGGCGCCAGGGCCACGGGCATCGGGCACGCCTCCGCCCAGGACCCTGTACGCGCATGATCCGGGCCGGGGGGGCGGCTCCACCCGCACGAAACAGCGGCGAGAAGCCCATCGGGAGCCCCAGCGCGTCAAATCGCTACGCGCTCCTCAATGACGGCGTCCGACGGCCGCCTGGGGCTGGGCGGCCCGAGCCGTCAGATGGTGCGCTGGTCATTGGCTGGCTGGACGTTGCCGACTACGGTGGTGAACTCACGGCCGGACGCGGCTCGGATGTAGGCAAGCTTCATCCAGTGTTCGTGAACGGAGTCAGACACGTCCTCGTTGACCACGGCCATCAGCTCGCCCTCAACCCCGGATGCAACATCGCGTACACGGTGGCCCAGCAGGTGGTGGGGGACGTACTCGTACTGTTCAGCCATCGGACGGCTCCTGGATGGAGGAGACGAAACGCTCCCAACCGGCCAGGGCGCGGTCGAGGAGTTCCTGGCTGAGCTCGGACCTGCCCCACGGGATTGGCCAGGGCCCGTCGGGGGTCTTGGGGAGATTCTTGACGCCCCTTTGAGATGTGGTCTTGGGTTCCATGCTCGTGTCCCTCCAGATGGGGCGTCGGCTGGTCACCCCTCAGCCTGGGCCTCCTCCAGTGCTGCGGAAATGACCCTCTGTTGTACTTCCGTTGCACTTCCGTCCCCCCACGCGTCGGGGCCGTGCTTCGATGGCGGCAGGAGGGGAGCGACGCGTGGCGACCGTGCACCATTGGACTGGCCTGGAGGCCCGCGCCCTGCGCCTTGCGCTGCGGATGAGCGTCCGATCGTTCGCAGGCCACCTCGGCGTCGGCATTCGGACGATCTCCAAGTGGGAGAAGCTCCTGGCCGCGACCGAGCCCCGTCAGGACACCCAGGCAATCTTGGATACCGCTCTGGCCCGCGCGGATGCCGCCGCGCATCTCCGGTTCGAGACGTTCCTGTCCGAAGTCGGCCGGGCCATCTACGCGGAGGGCGCCGGCGGGCCGTTGGCCTGGGAGTACGAGTCGTGGACCGACGATCTCGACCGAGCCGTGGTCGCCCTCTCCCGGCAGGATTTCGCCTTCGCCGACAGCCTGATCCGCCGCTGGCTCGGCCGGTTCAACCTGAGAAGCGGCCTCGACGACAAGGGTCTGTATCTCTTCGCCCGCTCCACCACCCTGCTGGGCGATCTCCAGCGCGACCAAGGGGCCGTGCTCGGCCCCCTGTCGGCCCAGCACTCCTATGCGTCAGCGAAGTCGTTGTTCGGTCAGTTGGGCATCCCCCGCCGCGTCGCCCAGCTCGACCTGTCCCTCGCGGTCGTCGCGGAGATGTCGGGGAAGCTGGAGATCGCTGCCCAGCAGTACGAATCCCTGGCCGTTGACGACCGGCTTTCCCGCCGTGACCGGGCCCGGGCCCGGCTGTGGGTGGGCACAGCCCTCAGCAAGGACGGAAACTACAGCTATGCCTCTCGCGTCATGCTTGCCGCGACCAGGGAGTTCGAGGATCTCGCCGAGCCCGAGGACTGGTCGGTCGCACACCAGAAGCTCGCCCTCGCCCACCGAGGGGCCGGAGACCTGGCCAAAGCCCTGCACTTCATCGGCATCGCCCGCAGCACAGCGGCCACGGACGCGCCGATGCAGAGGGTCCGCCTGGAAACCGCCCACGGCCACATCCTGCTGTCCGATCCGGCCACCCGCGATGATGGGCTGACCACCCTCGACAAAGCCGCCAGACTGGCGGGGCAGTTCGGCCTCAGCCACCAGCTGGCCAGCATCGAGGGCATCAGGGCCATGAGCGAGGGTGCATCCGCCCCCCGACGACGGTGACCAGGGAGAGAAGCGCGTGACGGACACCCACCAGGCGATCACCGAGGATCAGTGGCAGCGGGCGAAGCTGATCTGGGACTACCACCAAATGGGGCACGATGTGGCGCCCGTGGATGTCGCGATCGGTCTGGGCAGCCACGACCTCGGCGTCGCCGCGGCCTCCGCCGACCTCTACAGAACCGGCCTGTTTCCGGTACTCGTATTCACCGGCGGAAACAGCCCCACCACCCAGGCTCGGTTCCCCCGCGGGGAAGCCGTCCACTTCCGCGAGCACGCCCTCGAACTCGGCGTCCCCGACCACGCGATCCTCGTCGAGCCCAACGCCGCCAACACCGGCCAGAACATCACCCTCACCCGCGACCTTCTGGCCGCGAACGGCATCACACCGAAGACCGTATTGCTGGTCTCCAAGCCCTACATGGAGAGGCGCTCCTTCGCCACCGCCCGCAAGCTGTGGCCCGAGGTCGAGGTGCTGTGCGCGTCCGAGCCGCTGGAGCTGGACGACTACATCAAGAGCATCGGCGACGAGAAGCTCGTCCTGGACATGCTCGTCGGCGATCTCCAACGCGTGATGGAGTATCCGAAGCTCGGGTTCGCCATCGCCCAGGACGTCCCCGAGGAGGTGCGTGCCGCGTATGAATCCCTCATCCGCGATGGCTTCACCAGCCGCCTCATCGACTCCTGACCCCAACCGCCGCTTGTTCTTGACCACTCCCATTCCGCCGCCCAATGGGCACAGAGAGCCGCTGTCGCCGTCCTGGGGTCGCTTGTAGCGATCTTGGGCGGCTTATGTCCAGCCCCAGGCGGCCGTCGGACGCCGTCATTGAGGAGCGCGTAGCGATTTGACGCGCTGGGGCTCCCGATGGGCTTCTCGCCGCTGTTTGGTGCGGGTAGAGCCCGTCCCGGCCCGGAGCATCCATGTGTGTGGGCCTGGGCGGAGGCCTGCCCGGTGCCCGGGCCCTCGTGCCGCCCGGCCTGGGTGGTGGGCCTTGGCTGTGGCGCAGGGAGGCGGGCCCGCGCATCCCTGGCGGGCCCGTGCCTGTGTCTCTGACCCGTGACCGTTCTTTTTGGGGGTTTCCCGTCGGTCTTCGTTTTCCGGTTCGGGACGTCCTGTGAAGGGTGGCCGGAGGCCATCGCGAAGCGACGCGACGACGAAGGAGGAGCGCCCTTGACAGGGCGGCCCGGACCGGAGAGACGATGAGACTGACGGGAAGCCCCCAAACCCTCCCTGATGCCGGGTGGCTGGGTCCCGAATCCCGAAGCCGCCGACCAGCGGGTCGGCTTGGTTGAGGGAAATGTCGATGGGGCCGACCCCCGCTCGCCGACTGGACGCGTCTCGGTCTCGCTGCCGAGGGGGGCGGGTGGGCAGCCCCCGCACCGCAGCGGCGGTGAGAGGGGGCGAAGGCCCCGGCCGGCGGCGGGGCCCCACCCCCTCAGAACGCCGGCCGCTCCGGGTCCAGCGTCGCGCGGCCGTCCGTCGGGGACGAGGCGTGGGCGAAGCGGCGTTGGGGGATGCGGCCCGCGCGGAAGGCGAGGCGGCCCGCCGTGACGGCGTCGCGCATCGCGGCCGCCATCAGGACCGGTTCCTGGGCGCGGGTCACCGCCGAGGCCAGCATCACCGCCGCGCAGCCCAGTTCCATGGCCAGGGCGGCGTCCGAGGCCGTGCCGGCCCCGGCGTCCAGGATCACCGGGACCCCGGCCCGCTCCACGATCAGCTCGAAGTTGTGCGGGTTGCGGATGCCCATGCCGGAGCCGATCGGTGAGCCGAGCGGCATGATGGCCGCGCACCCGACGTCCTCCAGCTTGCGCGCGAGCACCGGGTCGTCGTTCGTGTACGGGAGCACCGTGAAGCCCTCGTCGACCAGGATCTCGGCGGCGTCCAGCAACTCCACGCCGTCGGGCAGGAGGGTCCGCTCGTCGGCGACCACCTCCAGCTTGATCCAGTCGGTGCCGAGCGCCTCCCGGGCCAGCCGGGCCGTGAGGACGGCCTCGCCCGCCGTGAAGCAGCCCGCCGTGTTCGGGAGGACGGCGATGCCCAGCTTGGACAGGACGGACAGGACCGAGCCCTGGACCGTCGGGTCCAGGCGGCGCATCGCCACCGTGGTGAGTTCGGTGCCGGAGGTGACGAGGGCCCGTTCCAGGGTGTCCAGGCTCGGGGCGCCGCCCGTGCCCATGATCAGGCGGGAGGAGAAGGTCCGGTCGCCGAGGGTGAAGAGGTCGTCCGCCATGCCGATCAGCCTCCCTGGACCGCGGTGAGGATCTCGACCCGGTCGCCCTCGCCCACCGGGGTGGCCGGCCACTGCCCGCGCGGGACCACGGTCTCGTTGAGCGCCGCGGCCACGCCCGAGGGGGCCGTGGTGAGGGTGGCGACCACCGCGTCGAGGGTGGTGCCGGCCGCGACCTCGCGCGGCTCGCCGTTGACCGAGATGGAGACCGGGATGGAGACCGGGTCGGATCCGGAGTCGGAGGAGAGGAGGGTCATGCGAACGACTCCTGTCGTGCGGCGGAGAAGCGGCGGGGGGTGAAGGGGCGTGCGATGTCCGGCAGTTCGCCGGTGGTCAGCAGCTCCGCCATGACCTCGCCGGTGAGCGGGGTCAGCAGCACCCCGTTGCGGTAGTGCCCGGTGGCCAGGTGAAGGCCCGGCAGGTCGGTCGGGCCCAGCAGGGGGGCGTTGTCGGGGGAGCCGGGCCGCAGTCCCGCCCGGGTTTCGGTGAGGGGGAGTTCGGTGATGCCGGGTACCAGCTCGTGGGCGTCGCGCAGGAGTTCGTAGACCCCGCCCGCGGTGACCGTGGTGTCCCAGCCGAGCTCCTCGCTGGTGGCGCCGACGACGAGTTCGCCGTTCTCGCGCGGCACCAGGTAGACGTGGCTGCCGCGCACGACCGCCCGTACCGTCCGCGACAGGAACGGCGCGTACGCGGCGGGCACGGTGAGCCGCAGCACCTGCCCCTTGACGGGCCGTACGGGGGCCACGACCTCCGGCGGTACGCCCGCCAGCCGGCCGCTGAGCGAGCCCGCCGCCAGGACCACCTGGTCCGCGCGCAGCTCCGTACCGTCGTCGAGGACGGCTCCGGCCGCCCGGTCGGCGGTGACGAGCAGTCGTTCCGCGGCCGTCCGGTGGATGGTCACCCCGGCCCCCTCGCACGCGGCGAGCAGGGCGGCCGCGAGCCGGCGCGGGTCGACCTGGTGGTCGCCATCCACGCGCAGGCCGCCGCGGACGCCCGGGGCCAGCATCGGCTCCAGGCGGCGGCACTCGCGGCCGGTGAGCCACTCGGACTCCAGGCCGCAGCGGCGCTGGAGGGCGTGCAGCTCCCGCAGGTGGAGCCGGTCGTCGGCGTCGAGGGCGACGGCGAGGGTGCCGCAGGCGCGGTAGCCGATGTCGGTGCCGCCGGTCGCGTCGGCGAGCTCGGCGGCGAACTGTGGGTAGCGCTCGGCGGAGGCGAGGCCCAGGCCCAGCAGGGACTCCTCGCCGTAGTGCAGCTCGGTGACGGGGGCCAGCATGCCGGCCGCGACCTGGGCGGCTCCGCCGCCGGGCGCCGGGTCGGCGAGCACGGTGCGCAGGCCCCGCCGCGCCGCCTGCCAGGCCGTGACCAGGCCGATGATGCCGCCCCCGATGACGAGGACGTCGGATCCGTTTCGTCCGGATCCCTTACGGGATGAGTGCATGGGCGTCCAGCCCCTCCCTTCGCCGGCATGACCCGGATCAGGTTCGTACGGTCGGAGGCCGGCCAGCCTCCCTCTCAGCCCGGTGCGCCCGGACTCCCGCGATAGGTACGGTGGCCAGACTAACCCCGCCGTGGACGGCGGGTAAGGGGCACCTCTTCCTGACGGGTCGTCAGATGATTAGGCTGTGCGGATGATCATGCAGAAGGAACAGACCGAGAACGGCGTCGTCATCGTCGGCGCCGGAATGGCCGGGGTGCAGACCGCGGTCGCCCTGCGGGAGCAGGGGTTCACCGGCCCGGTGACCCTGCTCGGCGCCGAACCCCACCAGCCCTACGACCGGCCCCCGCTCTCCAAGGCGGTGCTGCTCGGCAAGGCCGAGGACTCCGCCTTCGACGTGGACTTCGAGGGGCTCGGCATCGAGCTCAGGCTCGGGTTGGAGGTCACCGGACTGCGGGCCGCCGACCGCGAACTGGACACCGAGGCGGGCTCGGTCCCGTACGGGATCCTCGTACTGGCCACCGGCGCCGAACCGCTGACCCTGCCCGGCACCGCCGGCGTCCCCGGCGTGCACCTGCTGCGCACCCTGGACGACGCGGCGCGGCTGCGCCCGGTCCTGGCCGAGGCGCCGTCGACGGTGGTCGTCGGGGCGGGCTGGATCGGCGCGGAGTTCGCCACCGCGGCCCGCGAGGCGGGCTGCGAGGTGACCGTGGTCGAGGCCGCGGACCGGGTCCTCGCCGGGGCGATGCCCGCCGAGGTCGCCGAGCCCATGGCGGGCTGGTACGCGGAGGCCGGCGCCGAGCTGATCACCGGCGCGAAGGTCGCGGGGATCGAGGAGGGCCGGGTCCTGCTCGCCGACGGGCGGACCCTGCCCGCCGGCGCCGTGGTGGTCGGCATCGGTGCCCGCCCCGCCACCGGATGGCTGGCCGGGACCGGCGTGGAGCTGGGCCCCGACGGGGCGGTCGTCGCCGACGAGTACCTGCGCACCTCGCTGCCCGGGGTGTACGCGGTCGGCGACTGCGCCTCCTTCCCGTCCGGTCGGTACGGCAAGCGGCTGCTCGTGCACCACTGGGACAACGCGCTCCAGGGGCCCCGCGCGGTCGCCGCGAACATCCTGGCCGGCGAGCCGGTCAAGGTCTACGACCCGGTGCCGTACTTCTGGTCCGACCAGTTCGGGCGCTTCGTCCAGTACGCCGGCCACCACGGCGGGGCCGACACCCTGCTCTGGCGCGGGGACCCGGCCGAGCGCACCTGGTCGGTGTGCTGGCTGCGCGACGGCGCCCTGGTCGCCGTCCTGGCCGTGGGCCGCCCGCGCGACGTGGCGCAGGGCCGCAGGCTCATCGAGACGGGCGTGCCCGTGGACCCGTCGAAGGTCGCCGACCCGGCGGTCCCGCTGAAGTCGGCGCCCTCGGCCTGACGGCCGCCCGGATCCCCCCGGGTGCGGGCCCGGGGGAGGCCGGGTGACCCGGACGGGGCGGCTCGGGTACCGGCGGCGCAGCCGAGGTGGCAGGCTTGTGCCCGTGACCGAGATTGACGCAAAGATCGATGCCCTTGTCCCCGCCTGGCTCCACCTCCCCGACATCGCGGAGATGCTCGACATCGAGGTGACCCGGGTCCGCCAGATGGTCAAGGAAGGGCAGCTGATCGCCGTTCGCAGGGGCGAGAACCGCACCCTGCAGGTGCCGGCCCCCTTCATCGACGGCGACAAGGTCGTCAAGGGACTCGTCGGCCTGCTGACCGTGCTGCGCGACGACGGCTTCACCGACGAGGAGATCCTGGAGTGGCTCTTCACGGCCGACCCGACCCTGCCCGGCACCCCCGCCCAGGCGCTGAGCGAGAATCGCGGCACGGAGGTCAAGCGCCGCGCCCAGGCGCTCGCCCTCTGACCTGATCCGCATCCGCTCCACCGCGGTGTACGGGCCCGCGGGGTCCGTACACCGCCTCCACCACGGGGGTACACCCATGCAGCAGCTGTCCGACGCCCGGCTCTACCTGTGCACGGACGCCCGCAAGAAGCAGGGTGACCTCCCCGAGTTCCTCGACGCGGTGCTGGCCGGCGGCGTGGACATCGTCCAGCTCCGCGACAAGGGCATGGAGGCCGGCGAGGAGCTCGAACACCTCCAGGTCTTCGCCGAGGCCGCACGCCGCCACGGCAAGCTCCTCGCCGTGAACGACCGCGCCGACGTCGCCCACGCCATCGGCTCCGACGTGCTGCACCTGGGCCAGGGCGACATCCCCGTCCCCGCCGCCCGCGCCATCCTGGGCGAGCAGGTGCTGATCGGCCGCTCCTGCCACGCGGAGGCCGAGGTCGACGCGGCCGTCGCCGAGCCCGGCGTGGACTACTTCTGCACCGGCCCCTGCTGGCCCACCCCCACCAAGCCCGGCCGCTACGCCCCCGGCCTCGGGCTGGTCCGCTACGCGGCCTCCCTGGAGCAGGACCGGCCCTGGTTCGCCATCGGCGGCATCGACGCCACCAACCTGGACGAGGTGCTGGACGCCGGAGCCACCCGCGTGGTGGTCGTCCGCGCCCTCACCGAGGCCACCGACCCCGGCGCGGCCGCCGCGGACCTGGCCAAGCGGGTCCGCGCCCGCCTCGGCTAGAGGGACTGGAGGGACGCACGACGACACGCGCGTCCACCGGCGCGTTTGTCCAAAAACGTGTCCAAAACATGGACACCGCTTCGACGCCCGCCTGGCCCCGTCTAACCTGCCCGTATGGCCCATGGCACCTCTTCCACCTGGACGGACCGCGCACACACGGTCCGCGACCTCCTCGCGTCCGGGCGCTCGTACTCCTTCGAGTTCTGGGCCCCGAAGACCGAGAAGGGCGAGCGCAACCTCTGGAACGCGCTCCGCCGGATCGAAGCGGTGTCCCCGAGCTTCGTCTCCGTCACGTACGGAGCCGGCGGCTCCACCCGGGGCGGCACCGTCCGCGCCACCCAGCAGATCGCCGCGGACACCACGCTGACCCCCGTCGCGCACCTCACCGCCGTGGACCACTCGGTCGCCGAGCTGCGCAACGTCATCGGGCAGTTCGCCGACGCGGGCATCCGGAACATGCTCGTCGTGCGCGGAGACCCGCCGGGCAACCCCATGGGCGAGTGGGTGCCGCACCCGGAGGGCGTGCACTACGCCGCCGACCTGGTGCGCCTCGTGAAGGAGTCCGGCGACTTCTGCGTGGGCGTCGCGGCCTTCCCCGAGATGCACCCGCGTTCGACGGACTGGGACACGGACATCCGGCACTTCGTGGACAAGTGCCGCGCGGGCGCCGACTACGCCATCACCCAGATGTTCTTCGATCCCGAGAATTATCTGCGGCTGCGCGACAGCGTCGAAAGGGCGGGCTGCGAGACCCCGATCATCCCCGAGGTCATGCCTGTTGTGGCGATCAAGCAGCTCGACCGGCTGCCCCAACTCAGCAACGCAATCTTCCCCGCGGACGTGAAAGAGCGCATGCTCGCGGTCAAGGACGACCCGGCCGCTGTACGCTCCATTGGCATCGAGTTCGCCACGGAGTTCTGCGCGCGGCTGCTGTCCGAGGGTGTCCCGGGGCTGCACTTCATCACGCTGAACAATTCCACGGCGACTCTCGAGATCTACGAGAACCTGGGCCTGCACCAGCGGGCCTGACCGGCCGGACCCGTGGGCGGCGGCCGTACCGAGAGGGGCCATGCATGGGTATGACGGTCCTCTACATCGCGTTCGGCTTCGTCGCGCTGTGGTTGCTTGCCGAGGTCCTGATGCAGTACAAGGCCCGGCTGCGCTGGCGCCTGCTGGCTTTCACCGGCTTCCTCGGGGTGGTCGCCGGGGTGGTCCTGCCGTCGGTGCCGGTCATCGGCGCCGGCGCGGCCGCGTTCGCCCTGGGCCAGACCCTGGTGACGCTCTCCTTCCGCAAGGGCTTCGTGGCCGGCTGGGCGCTGCGCCGCGGCGGCGAGCCCGTGCGGCAGTCCCGGCGCCGCCGGTCGGGCGGTCCGCGCCCGGAGCCGGCGCTGGAGGTCACCGCGCTCGAGTACGAGTCGGAGTCCGAGGCCGGCTCCGACTCGGCGTACGAGTCCCCGTACGGCTCGCGGGACGCGGCCGGAGCGGCCGAGGAGGTCTACCGCCCGGAGCCGGTGCCCGAGGAGACCGGGTCCTACGGGATCCAGAGCTTCGCCACCCCGCAGGTCCCCGACCCCGGCCAGACGGCGGCCTTCGCCTCGCCGTTCACCACGGCCGAGCAGGACGCCCACCAGTACGCCGCGTACTACGACCCGTCGTACCAGGCGGGCACGGGCGGGTACGACTACTCCGCCGGCTATCCGACGGGCGGGCAGCAGCAGGTCTACGCCGCCTACTCCGACCCGTACATCGGCACGGGCGGCTCGATCCCGCCCCAGCCGTACGACTACACCCCGTACGCCGGCTACGGGGCGGGGCAGGGCCAGGAGCAGTACTCCATGGACACCCCGCCCGGCGGGGTCTGGGTCCCGCAGCAGCGGTCCACCGACGAATACGGGCGGCCCTACCCGGAGGAAGGGCAGGCCGAGGCCCCGCCGCAGTACCCGTACCCGCAGCAGGGCGAGTACGGGCAGTACCGCTACTAGCCACTAGCCACTAGCCACTAGCCCTCGTCACTGCGAGCCGCGGAACTCCGCGCCCTCCACGATCAGTCCGGCCACCAGCGCCCCGGTCATCCCGGCGTGCGGCAGCCCGCCGCCGGGGTGCGCCCAGCCGCCCGCCAGGTACAGGCCGGGCACGGCGGTGGTGTTGGCGGGGTACAGCAGCCGGCCCCCGGCACCCGCCAGGGCCGGCGGGGGCACCGCGCCGCCCAGCGCGCCCGTCGCCGCCTCGACGTCGGCCGGGGTGCGCACCTCGTGCCACAGCAGCCGCTCCCGCAGCCCGGGCACGGCCTGTCCGGCGAGCTCCAGCAGCTCCTCGGCCGCCGGGGCCTGCTGCGGGCCGCACACCGCGCTCACCGTCACCGCCTCGTGCTCGGCATCGGGCCGCGTGGCGGCGTCGTCCGGGCGCAGCACGGTGATCTGCGGCCCGGGGGAGTGCACGAGGGTGCGGTGGGCGGCCCCGGCCGGGCGGGAGCCGCGCAGGGCGAGGAAGAGCGTCATCCGGCTGGGCACCCCCGCCCCGCGGGCGGGGACCGCGTCCGGCGGCCAGGGCAGCGAGGAGGCCGGCAGCCGCCGCGGGTCGATCCCGCAGACGACGTGGTCGGCGGCCGGCTCGGTACCGTCGGCGAGCAGCAGACCGGAGGCCCGGCCTTCCGTGGTGCGGACCTCCCGGACCTCCGCCCCGAAGACGAACTCCACCCCCCGCTCCCGGCAGCGCTCGTACACGGCGGTGGCCAGCGCCCGCATCCCGCCGCGCACGTACCAGGTGCCGAAGGTCTGCTCCATGTACGGCAGTACGGCGGCCGAGCCGGGCGCCCCGCCGGGGTCGACCCCGTACGAGCGCACCAGGCCGGTCAGCAGCTCCCCGAGCCCGCCTCCGAGCTCCCGGGCGGCGACCTCGGCGAGGGTCGGCGGGCGGCGGCGCAGCAGGCCGCTCTTGCGCAGGGCCGGGTACGGGTCATCGCCGAGCTGCTGCCGTTCGGGCCGCAGCGGTTCCTCCAGCAGCGGGCGGCGGGTGGCGTCCCAGGCGTCACGGGCCCGGCCCAGTACGCCGTTCCAGCGCTCGCCCGCGCCCTCGCCGAAGGCGGTGTCGAGGGCGGCGGCGGCACCGCCGCGCGAGGCGCCGGGGAGGGTGACGTCGATGCCGTGGTGGGGGAGTACGTGCCGGACGGCCGGGTCCACCTGGACCATGTCGACGCAGTCCTCCAGGGACCGCTTGCCGGTCTTCACGAACAGGTCGCGGTAGACGGCGGGCAGGTGCAGCAGCCCCGGCCCGGTGTCGAAGGCGAATCCGTCGCGCTCGTACCGGCCGACCGCGCCCCCGTACGTCGCCCCGCGCTCGTACACCGTCACCTGGTGCCCCGCCACGGCCAGCCGGGCCGCCGTCGCCATCGCGCCCATGCCGGCGCCGATCACCGCAATTCGTGCCATGCGGCTGAGCCTATCGAGGTACCCCCTGCGGTCAGGGGGGCGGTGCGGTGGTGTGCGCGCGAGCTTCGGAGGCGAGGCGCTTCTCCTCGCGGCGCTGGGCGCGGCGGCGCAGGAAGCGGCGGATCCGGCTCCAGAGGAAGATCAGCAGGGCGAGCCCGGCGGCGAGCAGGACGGCCGCGATGATCGCGGCGGCCTCGGGGTTGAACATCGCGAACGTTATGATCCCGCCCACGCCGAGGTCCTCGGCGATGCTCATCGCGACGTTGGTGAACGGCTCGGGTGAGGTGTTGACCGCCATCCGGGTGCCGGCCTTGACGAAATGACTGGCCAGGGCGGTGGAGCCGCCGATCGCGCCGGCCGCGATGTCGGAGAGCGAGCCGCTCTGCCCGGCCAGCAGCGCGCCGATCACCGCACCGGACACGGGGCGGATCACGGTGTGGACGGTGTCCCATATCGAGTCCACGTACGGGACCTTGTCGGCGACGGCCTCGCAGAGGAACAGGACCGCTGCGACGATCAGCACGTCGGTGCGCTGCAGGGACGCGGGGACCTCGTCGGTCAGGCCGGTCCGGCCGAAGATGCCGAGCAGGAGGACCACGGCGTAAGCGTTGATCCCACTGGCCCAGCCGCTGGTGAAGACCAGAGGGAGCACACTCATTGGATCATCATGCCGTACGCAGAGCAGTGAGGGGACGGCCGCGCGGAAGCGGCCGTCCCCTCACTCACGATGTCGGGGGCTGCTACTGCCCCTGTTCGTCACGGCGGCGCTGCCACCGTTCCTCGATGCGGGTCATCATCGACCGACGCTGCCGGTTCTGGCCACGGGCCGAACCACCTGCACTTCCGGAGGCGGGCTGCTCGCCGGGCTTGGGTGCTTTGCGCCAACCGGTGACCACGAGGACCGTGCAGCCCAGCATGACGAGGAACCCCACCACGCTGATCCAGAGCACGTTCGGAATGATCACACCGGTCATGAGGAGCGCGATACCCACCACAATGCCTGCGACTGCCTGGTAGACCCGTCGCCGGGTGTACGTACGCAGTCCGCTTCCCTCAAGCGCTGTCGCGAACTTGGGGTCTTCGGCGTACAGCGCTCGCTCCATCTGCTCGAGCATTCGCTGCTCGTGCTCCGAGAGCGGCACGGGAGTCCTCCTCATCCGTCGGTCGCGGGGGGTAGCGACCAGGGGTCCCCTTCAGGATAGGCGGGGAATCGCCCCCGTGATACCCGCCCTCTACGCCACGTTCCAAAAAGCAAAACCACTGCGCAGAACCGTACCGCCGCGGGAGCGGTCACTGAGGCGCTTATTCCCCACTGGCCCGTTCACCATGCCGGTCACTGCCCCGATCATACGGTCCCGGCCGTCGTATCGGAGGGTGTGTGGCCGACTCCGTCCGAGGAAGATCGCAGATCAGGCCTGCTTCTCGCCGAGCACGTGCAATTGGGTGGCGACCGCGTGGAAGGCGGGCAGCTCCGCGGCGGCCTCCTCCAGGCGCAGCAGCGCCTCCACCGCGCCCGGTTCGGTGTCCACCAGGACGCCCGGAACGAGGTCGGCGAAGATCCGTACGCCGTGGACCGCACCGACCGCCAGACCGGCCCCGCCGACCAGCTCGGAGAGCTGCTCGGCGGTGAAGCGGCGCGGTACCGGGTCGCCGGATCCCCAGCGGCCGGCCGGGTCGGTGAGGGCCGTACGGGCCTCCGTGAAGTGCCCGGCCAGCGCGCGGGCGAGCACGGCCCCGCCGAGGCCGGCGGCGAGCAGGCTGAGCGTGCCGCCGGGGCGCAGGGCCGCGACGGCGTTGGCCACGCCCTCCGCCGGGTCGTCCACGTACTCCAGCACGCCGTGGCACAGCACCACGTCGTACGCGTCCCGCTCGACGACGTCCAGCAGGCCCTGGGCGTCGCCCTGGACGCCGCGGACCAGATCGGCGACGCCGGCCTCGGCCACCCGGCGCTCCAGCCCGAACAGCGCGTTCGGGCTGGGGTCGACCACGGTGACCCGGTGGCCCAGGTGGGCCACCGGCACGGCGAACTTGCCGGTGCCGCCACCCGTGTCGAGCACGTCCAGCACATCCCGCCCGGTCGCCTTCACCCGGCGGTCGAGAGCCTCCTTGAGGACCTCCCACACCACGGCGGTGCGGAGGGAGGCGCGGGGGCGGGAAGTGTCCGACACGGCTGATGGCTCCTCGGCGCGGTAGGGAAGGGGTCAGTGGTGTGGGCCCCATTCCGCCCTACCCTATTGCCTCCCGCCGCCGGTCAGCTCATCCCGCGTCGGGACGCTGCGGCCGTGGCCGGGGACGCGGCTGCGGCACGGCCTGCCCCGGCGCCTGGCCCCCCTTCGGGTCGAGGGTCGGCTGCGCCGCGGGGAGGGCGAGCATCCGCTCCACGAGGCGCAGGAACATCGAGACCGCGCGCACCAGGTCGTCCGCGTCCCGGCCGCTGGCCGCGTCCGGTATCCCCGCCTCGGCCCGGGCCCGCCGGGCGGCGCCGGAGGCGAAGAGCGCGCTCCACTCCGTCAGCTCTGGCGCTATCTCCGGCAGTACCTCCCACGCGCTGCGGATCCGGGGCCGCCGCCGCGGGTGCACCGGTTCGGGCCGCCCGCGCGCGGCGAGCACGGCCGCGGCGGTGCGCAGCGCGGCGAGGTGGGCGGTGGCGTACCGCTCGTTGGGACGGGGCAGCCGGGCGGCCTCGGCCAGGCCGCTGTGGGCCTTGGCGAGCAGGTCGAGCGCGGCGGGCGGAGCCGCCGACCTCCGCGGGACCGGGTGGACAGGGGACGGGGACGGTGTGGCCATGACGAACCTCCTGTCGATGCGTTCGTGCGTGCGGCGCTTCGATGCTTTCGATGCGCTCCAACCATCGTGACGGCCCCCACTGACAATCGCTCTGACCTGCGGTTTTGCGCTCCCGGGCGCGGCAACTGCCCCCTCCTGCCCACCCGGTGCGCCAGGGGATGCTAGTTTTTAGACTGACCGGTCAGTTCAAAAGAAGGGGGGACCGGCGTGGACAGCCCGCACGGCGCGGCCGTCAAAGCCGAGGACTTCGGACTCAAGGGCCCGCGCGGCTGGGCCTTCCGGGGAATCGGCGTCGACGCGGCGCCCGGCTCGCTCATCGCGGTCGAAGGCCCCTCCGGCAGCGGCCGCACCTGCCTGCTCCTGGCTCTCACCGGCCGGATGAAGCCCACCGAGGGCCACGCCGAGATCGGCCGCCACCGGCTGCCGAAGAAGATGGCCGCGGTCCGCCGGATCGCCGCCCTCGGCCCGGTCGCCGGGGTCAACGACCTCGACCAGGCCCTCACCGTCGCGGAACAGCTGCGCGAGGGAGCCCTGCTCCAGCGCCGCTACGAGGGCCCCTTCCGGGCCCTGCTGCGCCCCCGAGCCGAGCGCCGCACCGCCACCCAGGCCCGGATCGACGCCGCCCTCGCGGCCGCGGGACTCGACCTCGCCACCCTGCCCAAGGGCCCGCGCACCTCCGTACGGGACCTGGAACGCCTGGAGTCCGTACGGCTGTCCGTGGCCATCGCACTGCTGGGCTCCCCGCGGCTGCTGGCCCTCGACGACCTCGACCTCAAGCTCTCCGACGCCGAGCGCGCCGAGGCCTGGGACCTGCTCCGCTCCCTCGCCGCCGCCGGCACCACCGTGCTCGCCGTGTGCAGCAAGGCACCCGCCGACGCCGTGGTCCTGCGCACCGCCGCAGCGGACACCGAGCCCGAAAGCGCCGAGCCCGAAGCCGCGGACACCGCACCCGCGGACACCGAAGACGCGAACGACGACACGAAGGGGGCGGACGATGCGCTCGCCGAAGCTGGCCGCGCTTGAGCTGAAGCGGTTCGGGCGGGGGAAGCTGCCCGCGGCCGCTCTCATCGCGCTGCTCCTGATCCCGCTGCTCTACGGAGCCCTGTACCTCTGCTCCTTCTGGGACCCGTACAAGCGTCTCGACAAGGTGCCCGTCGCCCTCGTCAACGCGGACAAGGGCACGACCGTCGAGGGCAAGCGCCTCGACGCCGGCGGCGAGATCACCAAGAAGCTCCACGCCAGCAAGACCTTCGACTGGCGCGAGGTGAGCGCCGAGGAGGCGGCGAAGGGGCTGGAGAAGGGCACGTACTACCTGACCCTCACCATGCCCGCCGACTTCAGCGCGAAGATCGCCTCCAGCTCCGGCGACGACCCCACCACCGGGGCCCTCCAGGTCCGCACCAACGACGCCAACAACTACATCGTCGGCTCGATCTCGCGCACCGTCTTCTCCGAGGTCCGCGCGGCCGCGTCCACCAACGCCTCCCGCGGCTTCCTCGACAAGATCTTCGTCAGCTTCTCCGACCTGCACGACAAGACCGCCGAGGCCGCCGACGGCGCCGACCAGCTCAAGGACGGCGCGGGCAAGGCCCAGCAGGGTGCGAAGGACCTCGCCGACGGCCTCGACACGGCCAAGGAGAAGACCGGCGAGCTCACCGGCGGCCTGAAGAAGCTCAACACCGCCGCCGGGCAGCTGGAGACCGGCTCCCAGCAGGTCGCGGACGGCACGCAGGCCCTCGCCGACAAGGTCAACGGCGCCGCGGCCAAGGCCCGCCCCTTCGTCAAGGACCCCAAGAACCTGGCGGACACCGCCAAGCTGGTCGCCGACACCGCCAAGGTGGTCAACAACCACCTGGAGAAGTTCGCCGAGAAGGCCCCGGCCGCCGCCTCCGCCGCCAAGAAGGCCTCCACCGGCGCCGACGCCTACTACACGAAGCACTGCCTCACCCCGGGCACGGAGCCGCACCTGGCCTCCTGCCCCGACCTCAAGAAGGTCAAGGACGACGCCGCCGAGGCCGCCCTCCTCTCCGGCGACGTCAACACCCTCGTCGGCAACACCAACGGCGACGTCACCAAGCTCCGCACCCAGCTGACCGACCTGGAGAACAAGGCCCGCGAGCTCGTCGACAAGGCCCCCGGCCTCGCCGGCGACCTCGACGCGGCCGTCGCCAAGGTCAACGCCCTCAACACCGGCGCCCACAAGGTCGCCGACGGCATGGTCCAGCTGCACGCGGGCATCGGCACCGCCACCGGCGGCTCCGGCGCCATCAACGCCGGCGTCGGCAAGCTCGGCGACGGCGCGCACACCCTCGACGGCGGCATGTACAAGCTCGTCGACGGCACCGGCGCGCTCGCCGGCGGTCTGCACGAGGGCGCGGGCAAGATCCCGGACTACGACGAGCAGCAGCGCGACACCCGTACCGAGGTCATGGCCGACCCCGTCCGGCTCGCCAACCAGTCCCTGCACAAGGCGCCCAACTACGGCACCGGCTTCGCCCCGTACTTCATCCCGCTGTCCCTCTGGGTCGGCGCGATGGTCGCCTACATGCTGATCGCGCCCATGAACCGGCGGGCCCTGGCCGCCGGCGCCTCGCCCTGGCGGATCGCCTTCGCCGGCTGGCTGCCCGTGGCGGGCATCGGCGTCGCGCAGGTGGGTGCGCTGATGTCCGTACTCCACTGGGGCCTGGGCCTGGAGATGGCCCGGCCGGCCCTCACCATCGGCTTCCTGATGCTGGTCACCGGCTGCTTCGCGGCGATCGTCCAGTGGCTCAACGCCAAGTTCGGCGCCGCCGGGCGGATCCTGGTCCTCGCCGTGCTGATGCTCCAGCTGACCTCGGCGGGCGGCACCTACCCCGTGCAGACCAGCCCGGACTTCTTCAACTGGATCCACCCGTACCTGCCGATGTCGTACGTCGTCGAGAGCCTGCGCCGCCTCATCACCGGCGGGGACCTCACCCCCGTCTGGCAGGGCTGCGCGGTCCTGGTGGCCTTCACGGCGGGCGCCCTGGCGCTCACCGCGCTCGCGGCCCGCGGCAAGCAGGTGTGGACCATGGACCGGCTGCACCCGGAACTGAGCCTGTAGGGAGCGGTTGACCTGTGAGAATCAGCGTCATGGAAAGCAGCACCGGTACGGGCACCGGCGGCACTCGACGCCAGGCCACCCGCCAGAAGCTCTACGAAGCGGCCGTCACGCTCATCGCCGAGCAGGGTTTCTCCGCGACCACGGTCGAGGAGATCGCCGAGCGGGCGGGCGTCGCGAAGGGCACCGTCTACTACAACTTCGCGAGCAAGAACGACCTCTTCGAGGAGCTGCTGCGGCACGGGGTCGGCCTGCTGACCGCCTCGCTGCGGACCGCGGCGGAGGAGACGGAGGCGCGGGGCGGCAGCCGGGTCGAGGCGCTCGACGCGATGATCCGGGCCGGGCTCGTCTTCATCGACCGGTACCCGGCCTTCACCCAGCTCTACGTCGCCGAGCTGTGGCGCACCAACCGGGCCTGGCAGTCCACGCTGATGGTCGTACGGCAGGAGGCGGTGGCCGTCGTGGAGACGGTGCTGCGGGAGGGCGTCGAGCGGGGGGAGCTGAGCGCGGAGATCGACGTGCAGCTGACGGCCGCGGCGCTGGTGGGGATGGTGCTGGTGGCGGCGCTGGACTGGCAGTCCTTCCAGAGCGAGCGGTCCCTGGACGACGTGCACTCGGCGCTGTCGCTGCTGCTGCGGGGGCGGGTCAGCGGGAACCGCTGACGCGGCGGGAGGTACGGCGGCACCCCCCAGTCGGCGGTGCCGCCGGGGGCCGGATGGCCGTACAACTGGTGGGGCCCGCCGCGGCGACTGAGTATCCGTACCTAGGTGCAGAGATGAGTACGTGCGCGGATGGGCTCCCACCTGCGCGAACGCCAGACTGGGGGCAGCGGACAGGAGACCCGGTCCGCACCGCGGACACGGGGCCGCGGAGCGGACCGGGTGCCTCCTCCGCGATGCGGTACGCCTGCGCGGCGGGGCTCGGGGGGATCGAGCCTCGCCGCGTTCGCGCGTCCGCGGGTGCCTCGGCGCCGCGCCGTTGCCGGGGCTCCGCCCCGGACCCCGCCCCTCAAACGCCGGCGGGGCTGGATTTCGGCCCCCGCAGTGTCAGCCGCGGCCCCGGAGGGGCAGGCGGAGGCGGAGGGCCGTCAGCCGGGTGGACACGGTGCTGGTCAGGGCTGACCAGCGGGTGGAGATCGCCCAGCCGACGCGGGCCGCCGAGCGGGGGAAGAGGAGGGCTCGCAGGCGGGTGGCGCGGCCTGCCGAGGCCAGCAGGCCCGTGCGGGCCTTCAGGACGTCGGCCGACAGGGTCGGGTACGAGGTCGCCGAGCCCGGCGGTGCGTACAGGGCGCGTTCCACCGCTCCCGCGACCCGGTGGACCGCACCGGCGGACTCGGGGTCCAGGCGACCCAGCTGCACGATCCGGGCCGCCGCCCGCCGGGGCGACAGCGCCTCGTCCGGCGGTACGCCCACGTCCCAGGCGGCGTCGCCCAGCTCGCGCCAGGCCGCCGCCACCTCCCCGGTGCCCAGCCGGCGCGCCCTGACGCGGCCGCGCCACAGGAGCGGGAGGAGGGGGAGGGCCAGGACCGCCAGGATCCCCGCGGCCCAGCCGACGACCGTCATCGCCGACGGGCCGGAATCACCCTTCGGGCCCTGCGCGGGCGCGGCCGCCCCGCACTCGCCGAGCTTCTTCAGCTCCGGCGGGCAGTCGTCCGTCTTCGACGGCGCGGCCGACGGCTCCGGGGCGGCCTGCGAGGGCAGCGCCGACGGCGCGGACGGCTGGGGCGCGGGAGCCAGCGGCCGGGAGTAGTCCGGCACGTTGATACCCGAGCGGGGCGTCGGCTCGAACCGCGTCCACCCGACACCCTCGAAGTACAGCTCCGGCCACGCGTGCGCGTCCCGCATGGTCACGTTCACACTGCCGTCCGACTGCTTCTCGCCCGGCGTGAAGCCCACCGCCACCCGCGCCGGAATGCCCAGCGAGCGGGACATCGCCGCCATCGAGAAGGCGAAGTGGACGCAGAAGCCCTCCTTGTCGGCGAGGAAGCGGGCGACCGCCTGCGGACCCGTACCGGAGGCCGTCTTCGTGTTGTAGCGGAACCCGCCGCTCACCGCGAAGAAGTCCTGCAGCTTCACGGCCCGCGTGTAGTCGTCCTTCGCACCCTGCGTCACCTGGCGGGCCGTGTCGGCGACCACCGGCGGCAGGTTGTCCGGCAGCTTCGTGTACTCGTCGCGGATCGCCTGGTCCGGCGCGGGAGCCTTCTGCAGCTGCTGCGCCGTCGGCCGCAGCAGCAGGCTGCGCACCGTGTACATGGCGCCCTGGACGTTCTGGAACCTGTCCTTGGCCAGCTGGTCGCCGACCAGCGTCCGGCCGGCCGGCTCGAACCGCCACTTCCCGCCGATGTCCACCTGCGTCGCCGGATACGGCATCGGCAGGTAGCGCTGCGTGTAGCTGTCCGCCGCCGAGATGCTGGTGCGCACCTCGACCGCGCCCGCCCGGATCCGCTCGGCGAGCCCGGGCGGATTCGGCAGCCGTTCCGGTACGTCGGTCAGGGCCCGCCCGGACGCCTCCCACTTGACCCCGTTGAACTCGTCGAGCGCCAGGATCCGCAGGTACTGCTCGCCCTGCTGCGGGCTGTCCGTCCGGTACTTCAGCACCACCCGGTTGTCCTGCGCGTTCAGGTTGCTCTGGAGGGAGACCAGCGGGTTGACCGCCGAGATCGTCCCGCCCACCCCGCTGCCGTCGCCCGCGGCCTCGCCCTGCGCGCCGAGCAGCCCGCCGCCGAGCGAGGGCAGCGCCGCCGGCACCGCCAGCGCCAGTCCCAGGGCCACCGCGCCGATCCGCCGGCCGGTCCGCACCGGGGCCGTCGCCTGACCGCCCGGGCCGCCGCCCAGCCCGGAGGAGGCCGAGACCCCACCGCGCGGGGCCCCGCCGAAGACCCGGCCCCACTGGGCCAGCCGGTCCCGGCCCTCGGCCAGCAGCATCAGCAGGTAGCCGGAGCCCGCCAGCAGGAAGGAGAACCAGGAGGCGTTCCCGCCGCCCGACAGGCCCGCGGCCACCGAGTACAGCGCGAGCAGCGGCAGCCCGGCCGCGGCGGCCGTCCGTACGGTCACCGCCAGCAGGTCCACCAGCAGCCCGATCAGCAGCACCCCGCAGACCAGCAGCAGCCGGATGCCGTCCGTCAGCGGGGCCGGGATCGCGAACTCGCCCACGTCCTGCACACCGCGCCGGAACAGCGCGCCGAAGTCCGTCACCAGGTAGGCCACCGGCCCGGTCCCGCCGGTCCCGGCCTTGCCGCCGAAGAGGAACGCGAGCAGCACCAGCGACACCAGCAGCTGCGCGGCCACGGTCAGCGACCGCGCCAGCGGCACCCGCCGGGCCCCGGCCCCCACCGCGCTCTGCACGGCCAGCAGCAGCGCCGCCTGGAGCAGCCAGCCCGCCGACTCGACCAGCGGGACCAGCGACCACGAGGTGAGCAGGGTCGCCAGTGCCGCGAAGATCGTCACTCTCGCCCGGCCGCTCATGCCCGCCCCCCGGAGGTTCCCGTGCCGAGGCGCGCCGTCCCGGCATGGCGCCACAGTTCGCCGAAGGCCACCCCGGGCGGGGCGGCCAGCGCCGTCCAGCCGGCGTCGCGCAGCCTGCTCAGCCGCCGCTCCAGCGGGGGCACGGCGTGGTTCCGCGCGGGCTCTGCGGACCAGGTCGCGGAGTCCAGTACGAAGGCCACCGCGCCCCCGGCACGCTGGCGCATCTTGGCCGCCATTTCCGTTTGTACGTCGTCCAGGTCTCCGAAGAAGGCGATGAGGAGCCCCTCGGCGCCGGCTCCGCCGAATCCGCCGCCGCCGCGCACCGCGTCGTAGGCCCGGGAGAGCCCCGCGCCGTCCGAGTGCCCGACCACCGCGAGGGTGTCCATCATCAGCCCGGCGGCCTCCGCGGACTCGTGCCCGGAGGAGAAGCCACCGCCGCCCTCGCCGGGCACCGAGTCGCCGGTGTCCGTGAGCAGCCGTACCGAGAAGCCCTGCTCCAGCAGGTGCACCAGGGTCGAGGCGGCCCCGGAGACGGCCCACTCGAAGGCGGAGTCGGGTCCCGCGCCCTCGAAGGCGATGCGCCGGGTGTCCAGCAGGACGGTGGCCCGGCTGCGCTGCGGCTGCTCCTCGCGGCGCACCATCAGCTCGCCGTAGCGGGCGGTGGAGCGCCAGTGCACCCGGCGCAGGTCGTCGCCGCGCCGGTAGGCGCGCGGGATCACGTCGTCGTCGCCGGCCAGCGCCAGCGCGCGGCGGCTCCCGTCGCCGTAGCCGGAGGCCTCGCCCGCCAGGTGGACGGGCGGCAGCGGCTCGGTGCGCGGGATGACGGTGAGGGTGTCGTAGGTGCTGAACGAGCGGGTGAGCTCGACCAGCCCGAAGGGGTCGGTCAGCCGCAGCTGGAGCGGGCCGAGCGGATAGCGGCCGCGCAGGTCGGAACGGACCCGGTAGGACACCTCGCGGCGCCCGCCGGGCTCGACCCGGTCCAGGACGAACCGGGGCCGCGGCCCGAGCACGTACGGCACCCGGTCCTGGAGCATCAGCAGACCGGTGGGCAGCCGGGAGACGTTGTCCATCCGCAGCTGCACCCGGGCCTCGCCGCCCGCGGGCACCCGCCCGGGGGTCAGCCGGCGGCTGCCGGAGACCCGGTGGCGGGTGCGGTGCAGGGCGTAGACGCAGATCAGCGGCAGGGCGGCGAGCAGCAGGCCGACCCGGAGCAGTTCGCCCTGGCCCAGTACGTACGCGCACCCGGCGGCGGCGATCCCGGCGGCCAGGAAGGAGCGGCCGCGGGTGGTCAGGCCGGACAGCGAAGCGCGCAGCCCGCCTTCCGGGCGGCCGGCGCCGCGCGGGGCACCGGCGCTCATCAGAAGCCCCGGACGCCGGCGCCGGGCGGCATCTCGCCGCGGGCGTGCGCCGCCGGGACGGGGGTGCGCTGGAGGATCTCGCCGATGACCTGCTCGGCGGTGCGCCGGTTCAGCTGGGCCTGCGCGGTGGGCAGCAGCCGGTGCGCGAGGACGGGGGCGGCCAGCGCCTGGACGTCGTCGGGCAGCACGTAGTCCCGGCCGGCGAGCGCGGCGGAGGCCTTCACGGCGCGCAGCAGGTGCAGGGTGGCGCGGGGCGAGGCGCCCAGGCGCAGGTCCGGGTGGTGGCGGGTGGCGGAGACCAGGTCGACGACGTAGCGCCGGACGGGCTCGGCCACGTAGACCTCGCGGACGGCCTCGATGAGCTTGACGATCTCGTGGGCGTGCGCGACGGCCGTCAGGTCGTCGAGCGGGGAGAGCCCGCCGTGCACGTCGAGCATCTGGAGCTCGGCCTCGGGGCTGGGGTAGCCGACGGAGACGCGGGCCATGAAGCGGTCGCGCTGGGCCTCGGGCAGCGGGTAGGTGCCCTCCATCTCCACCGGGTTCTGGGTGGCGACGACCATGAAGGGGCTCGGCAGCGTGTACGTGGTGCCGTCGATGGTGACCTGGCGCTCCTCCATCGACTCCAGCAGCGCGGACTGGGTCTTCGGCGAGGCGCGGTTGATCTCGTCGCCGATGACGATCTGCGCGAAGATCGCACCCGGCTTGAACTCGAACTCGCGGCGCTGCTGGTCGTAGATGCTCACGCCGGTGATGTCGGAGGGCAGCAGGTCCGGAGTGAACTGGATGCGGCTCACCGAGCAGTCGATGGACTTGGCCAATGTCTTGGCCAGCATGGTCTTGCCGACGCCGGGGACGTCCTCGATCAGCAGGTGCCCCTCGGCGAGCAGCACGGTCAGCGCGAGGCGAACGACCTCGGGCTTGCCCTCGATCACGCTCTCGACCGTCTGGCGCACCCGCTCCGCCGTGCTGGTCAGATCAGCGAGGCTCGCTCGGTCGTCATACGTGGTCACCTGGTTCTCCTCGGCCCATTCCAGGGCCGACGCCCTCGGCGCATGAACCGGCCCACCCCAAACACGGACACCGGCCCCGGGGGGTTCCCGGGGGGTGTCTCCCCGCATTCTTGACGGCGTTACGGCCCTGTGTCACTCAAGAGCTGGGATCGATCTCCCGCAGGAGACCGGTGTGCACGTCGAAGACGAAGCCTCGCACATCGTCCTTGTGCAGCAGGAAGGGGTTGGTCCGGACCCGCTGCATGGACTGGCGGACGTCCTGGTCGACGTCGCGGAAGGCCTCGACGGCCCAGGCGGGGCGCTGGCCGACCTCGTCCTCCAGCTCGTGGCGGAAGTCCTCGGTCAGGCTTTCGAGACCGCAGCCGGTGTGGTGGATGAGTATGACCGAGCGGGTGCCGAGGGCCCGCTGGCTGATGGTGAGGGAGCGGATGGTGTCGTCGGTGACCACGCCGCCCGCGTTGCGGATCGTGTGACAGTCGCCGAGTTCGAGGCCGAGGGCCTTGTGCAGGTCGAGGCGGGCGTCCATGCAGGCCACGACGGCCACGTGCAGGACCGGGCGCGCGTCCATGCCCGGATCGGCGAACTCGGCCGCGTAGCGGCGGTTGGCCGCGACCAGACGGTCGGTGACGGAATCGCCGCCCGATGCCTCGGGTGCGGAGTCTGTAGGCAGGGATGCGGAAGTCGTCATGGTTACGACGGTACGGGTCACAGCGCGTGCAAGCACTGAGTGAGGGTGGACAAAGAAGGTCAACAAGCCTTGTTGTGAGCTAACCCACAGGAGTGAGGGGGAGGCGGCCAACAGGGTGATTCGCGGCATTTGCGGGTTGGATGCCGGGGGTGCGGACAGCGACGCGCACGGCGCGCGAGGCGGTTCGTTGACCGCGGCGACCGTTGCACTAAAGTGGCGCGAACCGGCCGGAGCCCGGCCCTGACCGGCCGCCCGGCCCCGAAGACTCCGCGTGCGCGGCGCGTACGTACGCCGGTCGCGCCGTTATCTGAGAGGGCGCTTTGACTAGCGAGTCCCGACATGTCCCGGTAATGCTCCAGCGGTGCCTGGACCTGTTGGCCCCGGCGCTGGAGAGGCCCGGGGCCGTCGTCGTCGACTGCACCCTCGGCCTCGGCGGCCACAGCGAGGCCCTGCTGACCCGGTTCCCCGAGGTCCACCTGATCGGCCTCGACCGCGACAAGGAGGCCCTGCGCCTCTCCGGTGAGCGGCTCGCGCCCTTCGGCGACCGGGCCACCCTCGTCCACGCGATCTACGCCGACCTGGCCGAGGTCCTCGACGGCCTGCGCATCCCGACCGTCCAGGGCATCCTCTTCGACCTGGGCGTCTCCTCCATGCAGCTCGACGAGGCCGACCGCGGGTTCGCGTACGCGCAGGACGCGCCGCTGGACATGCGCATGGACCAGACGACGGGCATCAGCGCCGCCGAGGTGCTCAACACCTACGCGCCGGGCGAGCTCGTACGGATCCTGCGCCAGTACGGCGAGGAGAAGCAGGCCAAGCGGATCGTGTCCGCGATCGTCCGGGAGCGGGAGAAGGAGCCCTTCACCAACAGCGCCCGGCTGGTGGAGCTGATCCGCGACGCGCTGCCGCAGGCCGCGAAGCGGACCGGCGGCAACCCGGCGAAGCGGACCTTCCAGGCCCTGCGGATCGAGGTCAACGGCGAGCTGTCGGGGCTGGAGAAGGCCATTCCGGCGGCGGTGGACCGGATCGCGGTCGGCGGCCGGATCGCGGTGCTCTCGTACCACTCGCTGGAGGACCGGCTCGTCAAGCAGGTCTTCGCGGCGGGTGCGACCTCGACGGCCCCGCCGGGGCTGCCGGTCGTCCCGGAGAAGTACCAGCCGAAGCTGAAGCTGCTCACGCGCGGCGCGGAGCTGCCCACCGAGGAGGAGATCGCCGAGAACCGGCGGGCCGCCCCGGCCAGGTTCCGCGGCGTCGAACGCATCCGGGAGGCGCGGCTGTGACGGCCGGGGGCGGCGGCCGGGCCGGCAGGTTCGCCACGCTGACGCGCGGCCGGGCGGCCCGGGTCGGCCGCGCGCTCGGCGGGCCGCCCCGCCCGGGGAGGCCGGGTGGGCAGGCCGCGCGGATGCCGTTCGTCCTGCTGGTCGTGGCGCTGCTCGGCGGGGGCCTGATCAGCCTGCTGCTGCTGAACTCGGCACTGAACGAGGGGTCCTTCCAGCTGACCAAGCTGAAGCGGGAGACCACCGCGCTCACGGACGAGGAGCAGGCGCTCCAGCGGGACGTGGACGGGTACTCGGCGCCGGACGCGCTGCAGCGGCGGGCGCAGGAGCTGGGCCTGGTCCCTGGCGGGAGCCCGGTCTTCATCGGCCCGGACGGAAAGATCACCGGCACCGCGTCCCCGGCCGAACCGCCGGCTCCGCCGTCCCCGCCGCCGTCGCCCGGCGCGCAGTCCCCTTCACCCACGGCTACGCCGTCGCAGTCAGCGGCGGCAGCCGGCCCGACCCCGCAGCCCAACCAGCCTTCTGGAAGGTGACGTCGTGACGCGGATCCCTACGGGGCTCTTCCCCCACCCCGCCCCTTCCCGAGACCGGGGGCTCCGCCCCCAGCCCCCCTCCCGGGGCTCCGCCCCGGACCCGGCGGGGGCTCCGCCCCCGGACCCCCGCGCCTCGAACGCCGGCGGGGCTGGACGTGCCCGCTCGGCGGGCTGGACGGTGCGGCGGTGCGCAGGGCACCGGGCGGTGGCGCTGTGAGGCCGCAGGAGCCGCGGCGGCGGGTGCCGGGGCCGGGCAGGCCGGGGGACAGGGACCGGGCCCGGGCGGCCTCGCGGCCCGCGACCCGGCGGCCCGCCGCGACGAGGCGCCCGCACACGA
Organism: Streptomyces sp. NPDC048337; assembly: GCF_043201175.1. Classification (NCBI taxonomy): domain Bacteria; kingdom Bacillati; phylum Actinomycetota; class Actinomycetes; order Kitasatosporales; family Streptomycetaceae; genus Streptomyces; species Streptomyces sp. NPDC048337. The sequence continues at coordinate 129,978 of NZ_JBICYR010000009.1, read as the reverse complement.
TCCGGCTCGGCAGCCCCAAGCCCCGCCTGCGTCTCGTCAGCGTCGGGCTCACGCTCGTCATGGTCGCCTTCGTCGTCCGCCTGCTCCAGGTACAGGCCGTCGACGCCTCCGCCTTCTCCGCAGAGGCCTCCAAGAACCGCTACACCAGCGTCAGGCTGGCCGCCGAGCGCGGGGAGATCACCGACCGCAAGGGCGTGGCCCTCGCCACCAGCGTCGACGCGTACGACATCACCGCCGACCCGAAGATGTTCACCCCGCAGGACAGCAAGGCCCCGGACGCCCCCGAACAGGCCGCCGCCCTCCTCGCGCCCATCCTCGGCAAGGACGCCAAGGAGCTCACCCAGAAGCTGAGCGCCAAGAACAGCCGCTACGTCGTCCTCGCCCACCGCCAGACCCCCCAGGTCTGGAACCAGATCAAGGACCTCAAGAAGGTCTTCGCGGACAAGGCGGAGGCCGACAAGAGGAGCAACGGCCCCGGCGCCAACGTCCTGGCCGGCGTGTTCAAGGAGGACAGCAGCAAGCGCGTGTACCCCGGCGGCGACCTCGCCGCCGGGATACTGGGCTACGTCAACGCCGAGGGCAAGGGCGCCGGCGGCCTGGAGTCCTCCCTCGACAAGAAGCTGTCCGGCAAGGACGGCGAGGTCACCTACGCCCAGTCGGGCGGCCGCCGCGTCCCCACCGCCGGTTCCAGCGAGAAGCCCGCCGTGCCCGGCGAGGACATCGAGCTGACCATCGACCGCGACATCCAGTGGGCGGCGCAGAGCGCCATCACCGAGCAGGTCCAGAAGTCCGAGGCGGACCGCGGCTACGTCATCGTCCAGGACACCCGCACCGGCGAGGTCCTGGCCATGGCCAACGCCCCCGGCTTCGACCCGAACGACCTGACCCGCGCCCGCTCCGCCGCCATGGGCAACGCCGCGCTCCAGGACGTGTACGAGCCCGGCTCCACCGCCAAGGTGATGTCGATGGCCGCCGTACTGGAGGAGAAGAAGGCCACCCCCGATACCCACGTCGAGGTCCCCAACCGGCTGCACCGCGGCGACCGGCTCTTCAAGGACGACATCGACCACCCGACCTGGTACCTGACCCTCAACGGGGTCCTCGCCAAGTCCTCCAACATCGGCACCATCCTGGCCACCGGCCAGCTCGGGCGCACCCAGCCCGAGGCCAACAAGGTCCTGTACTCGTACCTGGACAAATTCGGCATCGGGCGGCCCAGCGGGCTGAACTACCCGGGCGAGTCCCGCGGCATCCTCGCCAAGCCCGAGGACTGGTCCACCTCCCAGCAGTACACGATCCCTTTCGGCCAGGGCCTGTCCCTCAACGCCATGCAGGCGGCCTCCGTGTACTCCACCATCGCCAACGGCGGAGTGCGGATCACCCCGACCCTGGTGCGCGGCACCAAGGGCCCCGACGGCCGCTTCACCCCGGCCCCGGCGCCCGAGCAGACCCGCGTGATCAGCCAGGAGACCGCCAAGACCCTCTCCGAGATGCTCGAATCCGTCGTCGACGACCAGGAGGGCACCGGCACGAAGGCGAAGATCCCCGGCTACCGGGTCGGCGGCAAGACCGGCACGTCCAACCGGGTGGATCCGGCCACCGGCCGCTACAAGGGGTACACCGCCTCCTTCGCCGGGTTCGCGCCCGCGGACAACCCGCGCATCACCGTCTACTGCGCGATCCAGAACCCGACGAAGGGCAGCTACTTCGGCGGCCAGATCTGCGGCCCGATCTACAAGAAGGTCATGGAGTTCGCGCTGAAGACCCTCCAGGTCGCCCCGACCGGCACGGCCCCCGCGGGGCTCCCGGTCACCTTCGAAGCCGGTCCGCAGCCCGCCCCGCAGCCCAGTCCGCAGCCCGGTCAGTGACCCACCGCCCGGCCCGAAAAGCGTGAGGCACCATCAGTGACAACGATCACCCCGAAACCCGGGAACCAGTCGGCCGCCGGCGCCGAGGCCGGGCCCTCACTTCGCGACCGGCCCGCCGCGCCCGGTACGCTCACCGCCGTGCCCCACGCTGATCAGCCCAGAACCACCCAGAAAGACGCCCCGGCAGCGCCGCCGGGAGCGCCCCGGCCCGTGTCCGCCCGCCCGACCCCGCTGGGCGAGCTGGCCGACCTGCTGGGTCTGCCCGAGTCCGGCGCCGTTCAGATCACCGGCATCACGCACGACTCCCGTGCCGTGCGCCCCGGCGACCTGTACGCGGCCCTCGCGGGAGCCAGGACGCACGGCGCCGACTTCGCCGCCCAGGCGGCCGGCCTCGGCGCCGCGGCCGTGCTGACCGACCCCGCGGGGTCGCAGCGCGCCGCCGCGACCGGCCTGCCCGTCCTCGTCGTCGAGGACCCGCGGGGCCGGATGGGCGAGCTCGCCGCCGCGATCTACGGCCGGCCCGGCGAGGACCTGCTGCAGATCGGCATCACCGGAACCTCCGGCAAGACCACCACGGCGTACCTCGTCGAAGGCGGCCTGCGCGCGGCGGGCCGCAGCACCGGACTCGTCGGCACCGTCGAGATGCGCATCGGCGACGAGCGCATCAAGTCCGAGCGGACCACCCCCGAGGCCACCGACCTCCAGGCCCTCTTCGCGGTCATGCGCGAACGCGGGGTCGAGGCCGTCGCCATGGAGGTCTCCAGCCACGCCCTGCGGCTCGGCCGGGTCGACGGCTGCGTCTTCGACGTCGCGGTCTTCAACAACCTGAGCCCGGAGCACATGGAGTTCCACTCCGACATGGAGGACTACTTCCAGGCGAAGGCGGGGCTCTTCACCCCCCGCCGGGCCCGCCTGGGCGTGGTCAACCTCGACGACGAGTACGGCCGCCGCCTCGCCAAGGAGGCGACGATCCCGGTCGTCACCTTCTCCGCCGCGGGCGACCCGGCCGCCGACTGGCGCGCCGAGGACGTGGTCTTCGGACCGGCGAGCTCCACCCTGACCCTGCTCGGCCCCGATGGACAGCGCGTACGGGCCACCGCGCCGCTGCCCGGCCCGTTCAACGTCGCCAACACCGTCGCCGCGATCGTCACCCTCGCCGCCGCCGGCCTCGACCCGCAGACCGCCGCCGACGGCGTCGCCGCGGTCCCCGGGGTCCCCGGCCGGCTGGAGCGGGTGGACGCGGGCCAGCCGTACCTGGCCGTCGTCGACTACGCGCACAAGACGGACGCCGTCGAGTCGGTGCTGCGCGCGCTGCGCGAGGTCACCACCGGCAGGCTGCACATCGTGCTCGGCTGTGGCGGCGACCGCGACACGACCAAGCGGGGCCCGATGGGCGCCGCCGCCGCCCGCTACGCCGACGTGGCCGTGCTGACCTCCGACAACCCGCGCTCGGAGGACCCCCTCGCGATCCTCGCGGCGATGTTCGAGGGCGCCGTGTCCGTACCGCCCGCCGAGCGCGGCACCGTCCTCGTCGACGCCGACCGGGCCGCGGCCATCGCCGCAGCCGTCGCGCACGCCGGGCCCGGCGACACCGTGCTGGTGGCGGGCAAGGGCCACGAGCAGGGCCAGGACACCGCGGGTGTCGTACGGCCCTTCGACGACCGCGAGGTGCTCCGCGCGGCCATCGACAACGCACTGAAGAACGACGCACTGAAGAACAACGCGCTCAAGCAGGCCGAGGTGAACCAGTGATCGCCCTTTCCCTCGCCGAGATCGCCGACATCACCGGCGGGCGGCCCCACGACATACCGGATCCGTCCGTGCGCATCAGCGGGCCCGTCGTCATCGACTCCCGCCAGGTGGAGGCCGGCAGCCTGTTCGCCGCCTTCGACGGCGAACACGTCGACGGCCACGACTACGCCGGGCGCGCGATCGAGGCCGGAGCCGCCGCCGTTCTCGCCGCCCGGCCGGTCGGCGTACCCGCCATCGTCGTCCCCGACGTAGAGAAGGCGCTCGGCGCCCTCGCCCGGGCCGTCGTCGAGCGGCTCGGCACCGACGTGGTGGCCCTGACCGGCTCGGCCGGCAAGACCTCCACCAAGGACCTGATCGCGCAGGTGCTCCAGGCCCACGCGCCCACCGTGTGGACGCCGGGCTCCCTCAACAACGAGATCGGCCTGCCGCTCACCGCGCTCAAGGCCACCGCGGAAACCCGGCACCTGGTACTGGAGATGGGGGCCCGCGGGATCGGCCACATCGCCTACCTCACCGGCCTGACCCCGCCGCGCATCGGGCTCGTCCTCAACGTCGGCACCGCCCACATCGGCGAGTTCGGCGGCCGCGAGCAGATCGCCCAGGCCAAGGGGGAGCTGGTCGAGGCGCTGCCCTCCGAGGCCGAGGGCGGGATCGCCGTCCTCAACGCCGACGACCTGCTGGTGCGCGCCATGTCCGCCCGCACGAAGGCCCGTACGGTCCTCTTCGGTGAGGCCGAGGACGCCGACATCCGCGCCACCGAGGTACGGATGACCCCCGGGGGACAGCCCGCCTTCACACTCCACACACCGACCGGGTGCAGTGATGTGACCTTGCGGCTGTACGGTGAGCACCACGTGTCGAACGCGCTCGCCGCGGCCGCCGTCGCCCATGTACTGGGCATGTCCGCCCCGGAGATCGCCACCGCGCTCTCCGGGGCGGGCACCCTGTCCCGGTGGCGGATGGAGGTCACCGAGCGGGCGGACGGCGTCACGATCGTCAACGACGCCTACAACGCGAACCCCGAGTCCATGCGGGCCGCCCTGCGCGCGCTTGCCGCGATGGGCGGCGCCGCCAGGGCCAACGGGGGGCGCACGTGGGCAGTGCTCGGTCCCATGGCCGAACTCGGTGACGCATCGCTGGCCGAGCACGACGCGGTGGGGCGGCTTGCCGTCCGGCTCAACGTGAGCAGGCTCGTCGCAGTCGGGGGCAGGGAAGCGTCCTGGCTGCAACTGGGCGCATATAACGAGGGTTCGTGGGGTGAGGAGTCGGTGCTCGTGTCCGACGCGCAGGCGGCGGTCGACCTGTTGCGCAGTGAACTGCGCCCGGGTGACGTCGTGCTGGTGAAGGCTTCCAGGTCGATCGGCCTGGAGCGGGTCGCGCTCGCTCTGCTGGAGCGCGAGGGCGAGGTCGCCGACCGATGAGGCAGATCCTGTTCGCCGGTGTCATCGGCATGTTCCTCACCATCATCGGCACCCCGCTGCTGATCAAGCTGCTGGCCCGCAAGGGCTACGGCCAGTTCATCCGCGACGACGGCCCGCGCGGCCACGCCGGGAAGAAGGGCACGCCCACCATGGGCGGTATCTCCTTCATCCTGGCCACGCTCATCGCGTACGCCCTGACGAAGGTCATCACCGGCAGCGAGCCGACCTTCTCGGGCCTGCTGGTGCTGTTCCTGATGGCGGGCATGGGCCTGGTCGGCTACCTCGACGACTACATCAAGATCGTCAAGCGGCGCTCGCTCGGTCTGCGGGCCAAGGCCAAGATGGCCGGCCAGCTGATCGTCGGCATCGCCTTCGCGGTGCTCGCGCTCCAGTTCAAGGACGCGCGCGGGCTCACCCCGGCCTCCACCAAGCTGTCGTTCGTCACGGACTTCGGCTGGGCGATCGGTCCGGTGCTGTTCGTGGTCTGGGCGCTGTTCATGATCCTGGCCATGTCCAACGGCGTGAACCTGACCGACGGTCTGGACGGCCTGGCCACCGGCGCCGCCGTGATGGTCTTCGGCGCCTACACCTTCATCGGCGTCTGGCAGTTCCAGGAGTCCTGCATCAACGCGCAGACCCTGACGAACCCGAACGCCTGCTTCGAGGTGCGCGATCCGCTCGACCTCGCGGTGGTCGCCTCCGCCCTGATGGGCGCCTGCTTCGGCTTCCTGTGGTGGAACACCTCGCCCGCCAAGATCTTCATGGGTGACACCGGCTCGCTCGCCCTCGGCGGCGCGCTCGCGGGCCTCGCCATCTGCTCCCGCACGGAGTTCCTGATGGCCCTCCTCGGCGGCCTCTTCGTGCTCATCACGATGTCGGTCGTCATCCAGGTCGGCTCCTTCAAGCTGACCGGCAAGCGAGTCTTCCGGATGGCCCCGCTCCAGCACCACTTCGAACTCAAGGGGTGGTCCGAGGTCCTTGTCGTGGTCCGCTTCTGGATCATCCAGGGCATGTGCGTGATCGTGGGTCTCGGTCTCTTCTACGCGGGATGGGCAGCCGACAAGTGAGCACCACCGACCTGGCCGGCGTACTCGGCCCAGACGCCCTGGGCCGGTTCGGCCTGCCGCGTCGGATCACCGTGGCCGGGCTGGGCGTCAGCGGCGTGAGCGCCGCACGCGCCCTGGCCCGGCTCGGCGCGACGGTCACCGTCGTCGACAACGGCGACGGCGACGCGCACCGGGCCCGCGCCGCGGAGCTCGCGGAGCTCGGCATCGAGGCCCGCCTCGGCCACCTGCCCGACGGCACCCGGGCCGGGGAGGTGCTCCCCGAGGGCACCGAACTGGTCGTGACCTCCCCCGGCTGGCAGCCGGACAGCCCCCTCTTCCTGGCCGCCGCCAAGGCGGGTGTGGACGTCGTCGGCGACGTCGAGATCGCCTGGCGGCTGCGGGGGGCAGGCGCCGAGCTCCGGGCCGCCCGAGCGGCCGCGGAAGCCGGCCCGGCGGGCGCTTCCGCCGCCGAGCCCGCCGACTCCGCCGAGGTGCCCGTACGCGGCGCAGCCGAGTGGCTGGCGATCACCGGTACGAACGGCAAGACCACCACCACGCAGATGCTGGCGTCGATCCTGAAGGCCGCGGGTCTGCGGACCGCCGCGGTCGGCAACATCGGCACGCCCATCATCGACGTGGTCCTCGGCGAGCAGCAGTACGACGTACTCGCGGTCGAGCTCTCCAGCTACCAGCTGCACTGGGCGCCCTCGCTGCGCGCCCACTCGGCGGCCGTGCTCAACCTGGCCCCCGACCACCTCGACTGGCACGGCTCCATGGAGGCGTACGCCGCCGACAAGGGCCGGATCTACGAGGGCAACCGCGTGGCCTGCGTCTACAACGTCGCCGACCCGGCCACCGAGAAGCTGGTCGAGAACGCCGACGTCGAAGAGGGCTGCCGGGCGATCGGCTTCACCCTCGGCGCCCCCGGCCCCTCCATGCTCGGCGTCGTCGACGGCATCCTCGTCGACCGGGCCTTCGTGGAGAACCGGCAGAAGAACGCCCAGGAGCTCGCGCAGGTCGAGGACGTCAACCCGCCGGCCCCGCACAACATCGCCAACGCGCTCGCCGCGGCGGCCCTGGCCCGCGCCTTCGGCGTGGAGCCGCGCGCGGTACGCGACGGACTGCGCGACTTCCGCCCGGACGCCCACCGGGTCGCGCACGTGGACGAGGTCGACGGGGTCACGTACGTCGACGACTCCAAGGCCACCAACACGCACGCGGCGGAGGCCTCCCTGGCGGCCTTCGAGCCCGTCGTCTGGATCGCCGGCGGTCTCGCCAAGGGCGCGACCTTCGACGAGCTCGTACAGAAGTCCGCGAAACGGCTGCGCGCCGTGGTGCTGATCGGCGCCGACCGGGCGCTGATCGCCGAGGCGCTGGCGCGACACGCCCCGGAGGTCCCGGTCGTCGACCTCGACCGGACCGACACTGGGGCGATGCTCGCAGCGGTCCGGGAAGCGGCCCGGCTCGCCGAGCGCGGCGACACGGTCCTGCTGGCGCCTGCCTGTGCCTCGATGGACATGTTCGCGAACTACAACGAGCGTGGGGACGCGTTCGCCGACGCGGTGCGCGAACTGGCCGCCGAGAGCGCCTAGACGGGGCTCCTGGAACGGGTCTCTCCGGCCGGCTGCTCGCCTCGTACGAGTGGAGGGGAAGATCACAGATGCCGGCCAAGCAGATGCTGCCGGGGCGGCGGCCGTCCGCCGTCAAGGCGCAGGGCCGCAAACGCCCCGCGGTGAGTATCGGGCGGCCCGCCGCGCGCGGGCCGCTGGCCCGGCTGCGGCGTACGCAGCGGCAGTTGCGCAGGGCCTGGGACCGCCCGCTCACAGCGTATTACCTGATTTTCGGCAGCGCGCTGCTCATCACCGTGCTCGGTCTCGTGATGGTCTACTCGGCCTCCATGATCAAGGCCCTCCAGCTGGGCCTGGGCGACGCCTACTTCTTCAAGAAGCAGTTCCTGGCGGCCCTGATCGGCACCGTGCTGATGCTGATCGCCTCCCGGATGCCGGTCAAGCTGCACCGGGCGCTGTCGTATCCGGTGCTCGCCGGCACGCTGTTCCTGATGGTCCTGGTCCAGGTCCCCGGGATAGGGGTCTCGATCAACGGCAATCAGAATTGGATCTCCCTTGGCGGTCCGTTCATGTTGCAGCCCAGTGAGTTCGGCAAGCTGGCCCTGATCCTGTGGGGCGCCGACCTGTTGGCGCGCAAGGGCGACAAGGGGCTGCTCAGCCAGTGGAAGCACCTGCTGGTGCCGCTGGTCCCGGTGGCCTTCCTGCTGCTCGGCCTGATCATGCTGGGCGGGGACATGGGCACCGCGATGATCCTCGGTGCGGTCCTGTTCGGCCTGCTCTGGCTCGCGGGCGCCCCGACGCGGCTGTTCGTCGGCGTGCTGGCATTCGCCGGTGTGATCGTCGCACTGCTGATCAAGACGAGTCCGCACCGGATGGACCGGCTGGAGTGCATCGGTGCGACGGATCCGGGCAAGAACGACCTTTGCTGGCAGGCCGTCCACGGGATCTACGCCCTGGCATCCGGCGGATGGTTCGGTTCCGGTTTGGGTGCCAGCGTGGAAAAATGGGGGCAACTACCCGAAGCCCACACCGACTTCATCTTCGCCATCACCGGGGAGGAATTGGGTCTGGCGGGGACGCTGTCGGTACTCGCCCTGTTCGCGGCTCTAGGCTATGCGGGTATCCGCGTGGCCGGACGCACGGAGGACTCCTTCGTACGGTTTGCCGCGGGAGGCGTGACCACCTGGATCACGGCCCAGGCCGTGATCAACATCGGTGCGGTGCTCGGCCTGCTGCCGATCGCCGGGGTCCCGCTCCCGCTGTTCTCCTACGGAGGGTCGGCCCTGCTGCCGACCCTGTTCGCGGTCGGACTGCTCATCGCCTTCGCGCGGGAGGAGCCGGCGGCGCGCGCGGCCCTCGCGATGCGACAGCCGAAGACCGGCTGGAGGCGGACCGGGGTGAGATGGAAGTCGATGAGACGGCGCGTCAAGAGGCGTCCGTCCGGAGAGCGGTGAATTTCGGTGCATGTCGTACTCGCCGGTGGGGGGACCGCCGGCCACATCGAGCCGGCGCTCGCCCTCGCGGACGCCCTGCGCAGGCAGGACCCTTCAGTGGGCATCACCGCCCTCGGCACCGAGCGCGGACTCGAAACCCGCCTCGTGCCGGAACGCGGCTACGAACTGGGGCTGATCCCCGCCGTTCCGCTGCCCCGCAAGCCCACCCCGGAGCTGATCACCGTCCCCGGGCGGCTGCGCGGCACCATCAAGGCGGCCGAGGAGATCCTCACCCGCACCAAGGCCGACTGCGTCGTCGGCTTCGGCGGCTACGTGGCCCTGCCCGGCTACCTCGCGGCCAAGCGGCTCGGCGTGCCGATCATCGTCCACGAGGCCAACGCCCGGCCGGGTCTGGCCAACAAGATCGGCTCCCGGTACGCGCACGCCGTCGCGGTCTCCACGCCCGACAGCAAGCTGCGCGGCGCCCGCTACGTGGGCATCCCGCTGCGGCGCTCCATCTCCACCCTCGACCGGGCCGCCGTACGCCCCGAGGCGCGCGCCGCGTTCGGCCTGGACCCCAACCTGCCGACGCTGCTGGTCTCCGGCGGCTCGCAGGGCGCCCGCCGCCTCAACGAGACGATCCAGGCGATCGCCCCGACCCTCCAGCGCTCCGGGATCCAGATCCTGCACGCCGTCGGGCCGAAGAACGAACTGCCGCGTGTCGACAACATGCCCGGGATGCCGCCGTATGTGCCGGTACCGTACGTGGACCGGATGGATCTCGCGTACGCCGCCGCCGACATGATGCTGTGCCGCGCGGGCGCGATGACCGTCGCCGAACTGTCCGCCGTCGGGCTCCCCGCCGCTTACGTCCCGCTGCCGATCGGCAACGGCGAACAGCGGCTCAACGCCCAGCCGGTGGTCAAGGCCGGCGGCGGCCTGCTCGTGGACGACGCGGAACTGACGCCCGAGTGGGTGCTGAGCCAGGTCCTCCCGGTGCTGTCCGACCCGCACCGTCTGTACGAGATGTCCCGTGCGGCCGGTGAGTTCGGCCGCCGCGACGCCGACGAGCTGCTGGTCGGCATGGTGTACGAGGCGATCGCAGCCCACAGGAACCGCTAGCGCAGGAGGCAAGGAGTGGCCGGAGCGACGACCGCACAGCGCGGGAGCCAGGGTTCCGACCGGTCTGCCCGCAAGGGCCCCGGCTCGCCCAAGCCGCCCAAGCCCCCGAAGCCGTCCGGAAAGTCGCGCCGGGTCCGCCTGCTGGCCTCCCTGGCCGCCGCGGCGCTCCTCGCCGGGGGCGGCACCTGGGCGCTCTACGGCTCCTCCTGGCTCCGCGTCGAGAAGGTCGCCGCGACCGGCACCGAAGTGCTCACCCCCGAGCAGGTGCTGGCCGCGGCGGCCGTTCCCGTCGGCGCACCCCTCGTCAGCGTCGACACCGACGAGATCGAGGAGCGCGTCCGCGGCCGGCTGCCGCGCATCGATTCGGTCGATGTCGTACGGGCCTGGCCGCACGGGATCGGGCTGAAAGTGACGGAACGCAAACCGGTCCTCCTCATCAAAAAGGACGCCAACTTCGTCGAAGTGGACGCATCGGGTGTGCGATTCGACACTGTCGCGAAAGCACCCGAAGGCGTTCCGGTCCTCGAATTGAACGCGGGACACTCCCCGAGCGCCCGCCGCTTCGACGAGGAACGGCTGCTGCACGAGGCCGTTCTCATCGCCGGCTCCCTCCCGGAGCCGGTCGCCAAGGAGACCGTGCAGGTCAAGGTGGGTTCGTACGATTCGGTCGTCCTGGAGCTCACGCGGGGCCGGACGGTGGTGTGGGGGAGCGGCGAACAGAGCGACGCGAAGGGGCGTGCGCTGACCGCTCTGCTGAAAGCCGCGCCGAAGGCCGGACACTTCGACGTGAGCGTCCCCACCGCCCCTGCGGTGTCCGGGAGTTGACGTCCGGTCGAACAGCGGCGCACCCTGGTTGGCCAGCGATACGGGTGATCACATAGGGTGAAAAGAAAAACGGGAGGTTCGGCGTGTTCGTTGAACACGCGCTACTTGTCGACTTAGTGTCCTGTTCGGAAGTCCATGGGATCCAGCAACAAGACACACCCCTAACCCTAAACTTCAGGGTGAGGGTTCGGGTCGGCGCGTTCGGACCGTCCCCATTTCGGCATCAGTCGTCGCAACGCAGGCCCGCGAGGCGGCGACACGTAACTCGAGGCGAGAGGCCTTCGACGTGGCAGCACCGCAGAACTACCTCGCAGTCATCAAGGTCATCGGTGTCGGCGGCGGTGGTGTCAATGCCATCAACCGAATGATCGAGGTCGGTCTCAAGGGCGTCGAGTTCATCGCCATCAACACGGACGCCCAGGCGCTGTTGATGAGCGACGCCGACGTCAAGCTCGACGTCGGCCGTGAACTCACCCGGGGCCTCGGCGCCGGCGCCAATCCGGCCGTCGGTCGCAAGGCGGCAGAGGACCACCGCGAGGAGATCGAGGAGGTCCTCAAGGGGGCCGACATGGTCTTCGTCACCGCCGGCGAGGGCGGCGGCACCGGCACCGGCGGCGCACCCGTCGTCGCCAACATCGCGCGCTCGCTGGGCGCCCTGACGATCGGCGTGGTCACCCGGCCGTTCACCTTCGAGGGCCGGCGCCGCGCGAACCAGGCGGAGGACGGCATCGCCGAGCTCCGGGAAGAGGTCGACACCCTCATCGTCATCCCCAACGACCGCCTGCTGTCCATCTCGGACCGCCAGGTCTCGGTGCTCGACGCCTTCAAGTCGGCCGACCAGGTCCTGCTCTCCGGCGTCCAGGGCATCACCGACCTCATCACCACCCCCGGTCTGATCAACCTCGACTTCGCCGACGTCAAGTCCGTGATGTCCGAGGCCGGCTCGGCCCTGATGGGCATCGGCTCGGCCCGCGGCGACGACCGCGCGGTGGCCGCCGCCGAGATGGCGATCTCCTCGCCGCTGCTGGAGGCGTCCATCGACGGCGCCCGCGGCGTGCTGCTCTCCATCTCCGGCGGCTCGGACCTCGGTCTCTTCGAGATCAACGAGGCCGCGCAGCTGGTGAGCGAGGCCGCGCACCCCGAGGCGAACATCATCTTCGGCGCCGTCATCGACGACGCGCTCGGCGACGAGGTGCGGGTGACCGTCATCGCGGCCGGGTTCGACGGCGGACAGCCCCCGGCCCGCCGGGACAACGTCATCGGCGCCGCGTCCACGAAGCGCGACGAGCCGGCCCCGGCGCCGGTCCGCGCGCCCGAGCCGGTCCGCCCGGCCTTCGGCGGACTCGGCACGGTCACCCCGCGCGAGGAGCCCCCGGCCCCCGTCGAGCCGGCCCCGGCCGAGGCCCAGGCCCCCGCGCCGCAGGTCCCGACGGCCCGTCCGTACCAGGACAGCCCGGCCGAGGAACTGGACGTCCCGGACTTCTTGAAGTGACACCGGAGCAGCACCACGTGGGCGGCGCCCACTTCGCCTTCACCGACCGGTGGGGCGGAGTGAGCGCCGTTCCGTACGAAGAGCTCAACCTCGGCGGCGCGGTCGGAGACGACCCGGCCGCCGTTCGCGCGAACCGGGAGCTCGCCGCGAAGTCGCTGGGAATCGACCCGGCCCTGGTGGTCTGGATGAACCAGGTGCACGGCCGGGACGTGGCGGTGGTCGACGGACCTTGGGGAGATCTCGGGGAGATCCCCGCCGTGGACGCGGTGGTGACCGCCCGTCGGGGGCTCGCCCTCGCCGTGCTCACCGCCGACTGCACGCCGGTCCTGCTCGCCGACCCCGTCGCCGGGGTCGCGGGCGCCGCCCACGCCGGGCGGCCGGGGCTGGTGGCCGGGGTGGTCCCGGCGGCCGTCGAGGCGATGGTCGCCCTCGGGGCCGAGCCCGGGCGGATCGTCGCCCGGACCGGACCCGCCGTCTGCGGGCGGTGCTACGAGGTGCCGGCCGAGATGCGGGACGCGGTGTCGGCGGCGGTGCCGGCCGCGCGGGCCGAGACGAGCTGGGGGACACCGGCCGTCGACGTGGTCGCCGGAGTGCACGCCCAGCTCGCGGAGGCGGGGGTGGTGGATGTCCGCCGCTCCCCGGTCTGCACACTGGAGTCGCGGGACCACTTCTCGTACCGCCGCGACCGGGTGACCGGGCGGCTTGCCGGATATGTCTGGTTGGAACAGTAAATGACGGACCGTAAGTCGGAACTCGCGGAGAACCTGGCGCGGGTGGAGGAACGCATCTCGTCCGCCTGCGCGGCCGCGGGACGCAAGCGGGAAGAGGTGACGCTCATCGTGGTCACCAAGACCTATCCCGCGAGCGACGTACGACTGCTGGCGGAGCTGGGTGTCCGTCATGTTGCGGAGAATCGCGACCAGGATGCCGCCCCCAAGGCGGCGGCCTGCGCGGATCTGCCGCTCAGCTGGCACTTCGTCGGCCAGTTGCAGACGAACAAAGTCCGTTCCGTGGCGGGATACGCGCACGTGGTGCAGTCGGTCGACCGCTCCAGGCTCGTGACCGCCCTTTCGGCCGCCGCTGTGAGCGCCGGCCGGGAACTCGGCTGCCTCGTGCAGATCGCCCTCGACGCCGAGTCGGGCGAGCGGGGGACCCGGGGCGGCGCGGCGCCCGAGCAGCTCGCCGAGTTGGCGGACCTCGTCGCCCGGGCGCCGGGGCTGCGGATCGACGGTCTGATGACGGTCGCTCCGCTGTCCGGCCCCTACGCGGGACGCGAACAGGCCGCCTTCGAGCGGCTGGTGGAATTGTCATCCCGCCTGCGCGCGGACCATCCGGCTGCCACGATGGTGTCGGCCGGGATGAGCTCGGACCTGGAACAGGCCGTTGCGGCCGGTGCGACACATGTACGCGTCGGCACTGCGGTACTCGGCGCGAGACCCCGGCTCGGGTAACGTCGCGAAGAAAGTCGGACCACAGCAGAAAATATGGTCATTCCCGCTGATGAGCGGGCAGACCACGTGGATCGCGGGTAGTTGGTGACATTCGTGACACGGCGGCACCTGCGACAGGGCGATCCACCACAGAGCGGAGGACTCAGAGAATGGCCGGCGCGATGCGCAAGATGGCGGTCTACCTCGGCCTCGTGGAGGACGACCGGTACGACAACCCGGGGTACGACCCCGACGACGAGTTCGAGCCCGAGCCGGAACCGGAGCGGGCCCGGGACCGAGACCGCCGACAGCAGCCCGTGCACCAATCGCCTGTAACGGACGAACCGGTACGAGCCGCACAGCCCCCGGCGCAGCGCGAACCTATCCCAATTCCGGTGGAAAGCGGACGTCCTGCGCGAATCGCCCCCGTGGCATCCATCACACCTGATCGCACGAACCTGGAGAAGAACGCCCCCGTGATCATGCCCAAGGTCGTCTCCGAGCGGGAGCCGTACCGCATCACGACGCTGCACCCCCGGACCTACAACGAGGCCCGTACCATCGGGGAACACTTCCGTGAGGGCACTCCGGTGATCATGAACCTCACGGAGATGGACGACACGGACGCGAAGCGTCTCGTGGACTTCGCCGCCGGTCTTGTCTTCGGTCTGCACGGCAGTATTGAACGCGTGACACAGAAGGTGTTCCTGCTGTCGCCTGCTAACGTCGATGTCACGGCGGAGGACAAGGCCCGCATCGCGGAGGGCGGGTTCTTCAACCAAAGCTAGACCGATCCGTCAGACACGGGACCGGGAACAGAGCGAGAACGGGGAGAGGGAAGCGCGGGATGGGTGTCGCACTGCAGGTCGTCTACATCGCGCTGATGTGCTTCCTCATCGTGCTGATCTTCCGACTGGTCATGGACTACGTGTTCCAGTTCGCACGGTCGTGGACGCCCGGCAAGGCCATGGTGGTCGTTCTGGAGGCCACCTACACTGTCACCGATCCACCGCTCAAGCTTCTCCGGCGATTCATCCCGCCGTTGCGTCTCGGGGGCGTGGCACTCGACCTGTCCTTCTTCGTTCTGATGATCATCGTTTACATCCTCATCAGTTTCGTGAGCACCGCTGCGAGAAGCGTGTGAACGATGAGCTTCCCCGCAGGCGCGGGGACAGTCCCGATACGGTCTTGCCGACTGCCGACGACTACGTAGAGGTGAAGAAGACATGCCGCTGACTCCCGAGGACGTGCGGAACAAGCAGTTCACGACCGTCCGCCTGCGAGAAGGCTATGACGAGGACGAGGTCGATGCCTTCCTCGACGAGGTCGAGTCCGAGCTGACGCGCCTGCTGCGCGAGAACGAGGACCTGCGCGCCAAGCTGGCTGCCGCCACGCGTGCCGCCGCGCAGAACCAGCAGCAGCAGGGCATGCGCAAGCCGGAGCCCCAGGACCAGCGCGGCCCGGGTGCCCCCGTGCCCGCGGCCATATCCGGCCCGCCGCAGCAGCAGCAGCCCCAGATGGGCCCGCCCCAGCTGCCGGGCGGCGCGCCGCAGCTCCCGGCCGGCCCCGGCGGACACGGACCGCAGGGTCCGGGCCCGATGGGCGGCCCCATGCAGCAGCACCCCATGGGTGGACCGCAGGGCATGGGCCAGCAGCAGTCGATGGGCGGCCAGAACCCGCTCGGCCAGCAGATGCAGCCCATGGGCCAGCAGATGCAGCCGATGGGGCAGCAGATGCAGCCCATGGGTCAGCCGATGCACCAGCAGCAGCCGCAGCAGCTTCCGCAGCAGGGCCCCGGTGGCGACAGTGCCGCCCGCGTCCTGTCGCTGGCGCAGCAGACGGCCGACCAGGCGATCGCGGAGGCCCGCTCCGAGGCCAACAAGATCGTCGGCGAGGCCCGTTCGCGCGCCGAGGGCCTGGAGCGGGACGCCCGTGCCAAGGCCGACGCGCTGGAGCGGGACGCGCAGGAGAAGCACCGCGTCGCGATGGGCTCCCTGGAGTCCGCCCGCGCCACGCTGGAGCGCAAGGTCGAGGACCTGCGGGGCTTCGAGCGTGAGTACCGTACGCGACTGAAGTCCTACCTGGAGTCGCAGCTGCGTCAGCTGGAGACCCAGGCCGACGACTCGCTGGCCCCGCCGCGCAACCCGGCCGGTCCCGCGCTGCCGCCGTCGCCGTCGCCCTCGATGGCTCCGGCCGGTGCCATGGGCCACTCCATGGGCGGTCCCTCTATGGGCGGCCCGTCGCCCATGGGCGGTCCCTCCCCGATGGGCGGAGGCCCGTCGTACGGCGGCCAGCAGCAGATGTCCCCGGCGATGACCCAGCCGATGGCTCCGGTGCGGCCGGCTGCGCCGCAGCCGATGCAGGCGCCGTCGCCGATGCGGGGCTTCCTGATCGACGAGGACGACAACTAAGCGCCGCCGCGCTTGTCGGCAGTCACTTCACGGGCCGGGCCCGGTTCCCCTGCGGGGGCACCGGGCCCGGCCCGTTCCCGTACCCGGGCGCGGAGCCCCAAGTTTCGGGAAGGGGCGGGGTGGGGGAAAAGGAAGCGGCCCGCACCCCTCTGGCGAGGGGTACGGGCCGCAGGGTTCCGGTTACGCCTTGCGGAGGCGGAAGGTCAGGGACAGGGACTCGTCCGTGAACGGGTCACCGTACGTGGCGTCGGCGTCGCCGGAGGCGAAGTCCGTGGACAGGACCTCGTCCGCGATCAGGGCCGCGTGGTCCGTCAGGGCCGTGACGACCTCCTCGGAGTCCGAGGACCACCGCAGCGCGATGCGGTCGGCGACATCGAGGCCGGAGTTCTTCCGGGCCTCCTGGATCAGGCGGATCGCGTCACGGGCCAGCCCGGCCAGCCGCAGCTCCGGGGTGATCTCCAGGTCCAGGGCGACGGTCGCGCCCGAGTCGGACGCCACCGACCAGCCCTCGCGCGGGGTCTCCGTGATGATGACCTCCTCCGGGGAGAGGGAGATCTCCTCGCCGTTCAGCGAGACGGTCGCGGAGCCGGAGCGCAGGGCCAGCGAGAGCGCGGCCGCGTCGGCGGCGGCGACCGCCTTCGCGACGTCCTGCACGCCCTTGCCGAAGCGCTTGCCCAGCGCCCGGAAGTTCGCCTTCGCCGTCGTGTCCACCAGCGATCCGCCGACCTCCGAGAGGGAGGCCAGGGAGGAGACGTTCAGCTCCTCCGTGATCTGGGACTGGAGCTCGGGGGAGAGCGCGTCGAAGCCCACCGCGCCGACCAGGGCCCGGGATAGCGGCTGGCGGGTCTTGACGCCCGACTCCGCACGCGTGGCCCGGCCCAGCTCGACCAGCCTGCGCACCAGCAGCATCTGCTGGGACAGGGTGCCGTCCACCTGGGACGCGTCCGCCTCCGGCCACGAGGACAGGTGGACGGACTCCGGGGCCTCCGGGGTGACCGGGACGATCATGTCCTGCCATACCCGCTCCGTGATGAAGGGGGTCAGCGGGGCCATCAGGCGGGTGACCGTCTCGACCACGTCGTGCAGCGTGCGCAGCGCGGCCGCGTCGCCCTGCCAGAAGCGGCGGCGCGAGCGGCGGACGTACCAGTTGGAGAGGTCGTCCACGAAGGAGGAGAGCAGCTTGCCCGCACGCTGGGTGTCGTAGGCCTCCATCGCGTCCGTGACGTCGTCGACGAGGGTGTGGAGCTCCGAGAGCAGCCAGCGGTCCAGCACCGTGCGGTCCGCCGGCGCCGGGTCGGAGGCCGACGGGGCCCAGTTCGACGTACGGGCGTACAGGGCCTGGAAGGCGACCGTGTTCCAGTACGTGAGGAGGGTCTTGCGGACGACCTCCTGGATCGTGCCGTGGCCGACGCGCCGCGCCGCCCACGGGGAGCCGCCGGCCGCCATGAACCAGCGCACCGCGTCCGCGCCGTGCTGGTCCATGAGCGGGATCGGCTGGAGGATGTTGCCCAGGTGCTTGGACATCTTGCGGCCGTCCTCGGCGAGGATGTGGCCCAGGCAGACCACGTTCTCGTACGAGGACTTGTCGAAGACGAGGGTGCCGACCGCCATCAGCGTGTAGAACCAGCCGCGGGTCTGGTCGATGGCCTCCGAGATGAACTGCGCCGGGTAGCGCTTCTCGAAGATCTCCTTGTTCTTGTACGGGTAGCCCCACTGCGCGAACGGCATCGAGCCCGAGTCGTACCAGGCGTCGATGACCTCCGGCACGCGGACGGCCTCAAGGGAGCAGCCCTCGGCCGTGCACGTGAAGGTCACGTCGTCGATGTACGGGCGGTGCGGGTCCAGGTTCGAGTGGTCCTGCCCGGACAGCTCGCTCAGCTCCGCGCGGGAGCCGACGCAGGTGAGGTGGTTCTCCTCACAGCGCCAGATCGGCAGCGGGGTGCCCCAGTAGCGGTTGCGGGACAGGGCCCAGTCGATGTTGTTGTTCAGCCAGTCGCCGAAGCGGCCCTGCTTGACCGAGTCCGGGAACCAGTTCGTCTTCTCGTTTTCCCGCAGCATCGCGTCCTTGACGGCGGTGGTGCGGATGTACCAGGACGGCTGCGCGTAGTAGAGCAGGGCCGTGTGGCAGCGCCAGCAGTGCGGGTAGCTGTGCTCGTAGGCGATGTGCTTGAAGAGCAGGCCGCGGGCGTCGAGGTCGGCGGTCAGCTTCTCGTCGGCCTTCTTGAAGAAGACGCCGCCGACGAGCGGGACCTCCTCCTCGAAGGTGCCGTCGGGGCGGACCGGGTTCACGACCGGCAGGCCGTAGGCGCGGCAGACCGCGAGGTCGTCGGCGCCGAAGGCGGGGGACTGGTGGACCAGACCGGTGCCGTCCTCGGTCGTGACGTACTCGGCGTTGACGACGTAGTGGGCGGGCTCCGGGAATTCCACGAGGGAGAACGGGCGCTCGTACGTCCAGCGCTCCATCTCCTTGCCGGTGAAGGTCCGGCCGGTGGCCTCCCAGCCCTCGCCGAGGGCCTTCTCCAGCAGCGGCTGGGCGACTACGAGGTTCTCCTCGCCGTTCGTGGCGACGACGTACGTGACCTCCGGGTGCGCGGCCACGGCCGTGTTGGAGACCAGGGTCCAGGGGGTCGTCGTCCAGACCAGGAGGGCCGCCTCGCCGGCCAGCGGGCCGGAGGTCAGCGGGAAGCGGACGAAGACCGAGGGGTCGACGACCGTCTCGTAGCCCTGGGCGAGCTCGTGGTCCGAGAGGCCGGTGCCGCAGCGCGGGCACCAGGGGGCGACGCGGTGGTCCTGGGTGAGCAGGCCCTTCTTGAAGATCTCCTTCAGCGACCACCACACGGACTCGACGTACTCGGGGTCCATGGTCCGGTAGGCGTCGTCCAGGTCGACCCAGTAGCCCATCCGGGTCGTGAGCTCGGTGAACGCGTCGGTGTGGCGGGTCACGGACTCGCGGCACTTCGCGTTGAACTCGGCGATGCCGTACGCCTCGATGTCCTGCTTGCCGTTGAAGCCGAGCTCCTTCTCGACGGCGAGCTCGACGGGCAGGCCGTGGCAGTCCCAGCCGGCCTTGCGGGCCACGTGGTAGCCGCGCATGGTGCGGAAGCGGGGGAAGACGTCCTTGAAGACGCGGGCCTCGATGTGGTGCGCGCCGGGCATGCCGTTCGCGGTCGGCGGGCCCTCGTAGAAGACCCACTCGGGGCGGCCCTCGGACTGCTCCAGGGTCTTGGCGAAGGTCTTGCTCTCGCGCCAGAAGTCGAGGACGGCGTGCTCCAGGGCAGGCAGGTCGACCTGGGCGGGGACCGGGCGGTACTGCGGCGGTGTGGTCATGAGGCTGAACTCTTCCTCCGGCGGGGTGTCACTTCCGTCCGGAGGGACGAGAGCCGACTGCTGCTCCCGCGGTACCACCCTCCTTGGCCTCCGGACGCGTCCGGTGGCCCCCTCATTGGGGTGCGAAGCCGGTTCTACTGGCCCTACGGGGACCCGTGCGGGCCCGTGCGGCTTTCTTCCGGCGGCTCCGGGGTGATCCTTCGCATCGCGCTCGCCCCCGGGCTCTCACCGTCCCCGGGTCGCTCCTGGCTGCGTCCGACGCTACTCGTCCCCATCCATGCCTCTCGCTGGGGCCAGTGTACGGGCCCGGGCGGCACGAGGCAGACCGGTTTACGGGGGCCCGTGGCGGGCCCGCCGGCCCGGCGTGGCGGGGTGCGCGGGGCGGGCGGCGCGTGACCCGGATGGTCCGATGCGCCCGTACGGAATCCAGTGGGGCGGGTGGGGCGGATTACCGGGGCTCCTGATGGGCACAACGGATGCAGGTTGGCCTCGACGGATGCGTGCCCCGTTGCCGTGGGACTGGAGTCGATTTATCGTTCCGGCACGATTCGCGAGCAATGATCACAGTATGTGAAGGGGCCGCGGCCATGGTGGCGAAGAAGACCGCCGGGAGTACTGCGCAGAAGGCCGTCAAGGCTGCCGAGAAGGGCACGCCGAGGGGCACGGCGAAGGGCGCAGCGAAGGCCGCGGGGAAGGCGCCCGGGAAGGCCACGGCGGCCGCCACGGCGGCCGCGACGGCGGCCGTGGACGCGGTTCCGGCCCCGGCCGCGGCCAAGAAGGCGACCGCTGTCGGGACAGCCGGGAAGAAGGCTGCCGCGACCAAGGCGCCGGCCAGGAAGGCGACCGCCGCGAAGGCGCCGGCCAAGAAGGCGACCGCGAGGAAGACCCCGGCCAAGAAGGCCGTGGCCGAGGGGGCGGCGCAGGCCGCGAAGAAGACGGGAGTCCGCAAAGTGGTTGCCAAGAAGAGCACCGGTACGGCGAGGAAGACGGCGGCGGCCGCCACCAGCGGGCTGCCCAAGGCGCGCGCCACGGCGGCCCTCACGCCCGGAGAACTCGCCGTACGGCCCGGAGAGGACCCCTGGACGGCCGAGGAGGTCGCGGAGGCCCGTGCGGAGCTGTCCTCGGAGGTCCTGCGGCTGCGCATGGAGCTGGACGCATCGGAGACCGCCATCACGGACCTGATGCGGGACTCCGGCGACGGCGCGGGCGACGACCAGGCCGATACGGGCACCAAGAACATCACCCGGGAGTCCGAGCTGGCCCTCGCGGCGAACGCCAGCTCGATGCTGGAGCAGACCGAGCGGGCCCTGGAACGGCTGGAGGCGGGCACGTACGGGCTCTGCGAGAACTGCGGGCAGCCCATCGGCAAGGCGCGGATGCAGGCCTTCCCGCGGGCCACGCTGTGCGTGGACTGCAAGCAGAAGCAGGAGCGCCGGCACTAGTCGGCACCGGCCGACGGCCGGCGGACATCCCTTGAACGGGGACCCTGACGTACTCTCGTGTCTCGTCAGGGTCCAGGAGGAGCCTGGTTCGAACGAGTTCGAGGGACTGACGTGGCAGAGGCGGAGCGCATCATCGGTACGCCGGAGGTCGGGGACGAAGCCCAGCCGGAGTCCGCCGAGCCCAAGGGGCATCGGCGGATCGTGGCGCTGCTCGTCGTGGCGGTCCTCGCCTACCTGCTGGACCTCGGCAGCAAGATGCTGGTCGTGGCGAAGCTGGAGCACCAGCCCCCGATCGAGATCATCGGCGATCTGCTGAAGTTCGAGGCGGTCCGCAACCCCGGCGCCGCCTTCGGCATCGGCGAGGCCTTCACGATCATCTTCACCTGCATCGCTGCCACCGTGATCGTGGTGATCGTCCGGCTCGCCCGCAAGCTCTACAGCCTGCCGTGGGCCATCGCGCTGGGCCTGCTGCTCGGCGGGGCGCTGGGCAATCTGACCGACCGGATCTTCCGCTCGCCCGGCGTGTTCCAGGGGGCGGTCGTGGACTTCATTGCGCCGGCCCACTTCGCCGTCTTCAACCTGGCCGACTCGGCGATCGTGTGCGGCGGCATCCTGATCGTCCTGCTGTCCTTCAAGGGTCTGGACCCGGACGGGACCGTCCACAAGGACTGATCGCGGACTGATCGCGGGAATGGTCTTCTGCCGAGTCCTGCATACTCGACAGGTGAGTACGATTCCCGAGATCCGCACCCTGCCCGTTCCCGATGGCCTCGAGGGCGAGCGCGTCGACGCCGCCATCGCCCGCATGTTCGGATTTTCCCGGACGAAGGCGGCCGAGATCGCGGCTGCGGGAAAGGTGACGGTCGACGGCAGCGTCGTCGGGAAGTCCGAGCGCGTCCATGGCGGTGCCTGGCTCGAGGTCGAGATGCCCGCGCCGCCGAGGCCGGTCGAGGTCGTGGCCGAGCCCGTCCCCGGCATGGAGATCGTCCATGATGACGACGACATCGTCGTCATCATGAAGCCGGTGGGCGTCGCCGCCCACCCGAGCCCCGGCTGGACCGGCACCACCGTCATCGGCGGCCTCGCCGCCGCCGGCTACCGGATCTCCACCTCCGGCGCGTCCGAGCGCCAGGGCATCGTGCACCGCCTCGACGTCGGCACGTCCGGCCTGATGGCCGTCGCGAAGTCGGAGCGCGCGTACACCTCGCTGAAGAACCAGTTCCGCGAGCGGGTCGTCGACAAGCGCTACCACGCGCTGGTGCAGGGGCACCCGGACCCGATGAGCGGCACGATCGACGCGCCGATCGGGCGCCACCCGAGCGCGGACTACAAGTGGGCCGTGACGCAGGACGGCAAGGCGTCGGTCACGCACTACGACCTGATCGAGGCCTTCCGGGCCGCCTCGCTGCTGGACATCAAGCTGGAGACCGGGCGTACGCACCAGATCCGCGTGCACATGTCCGCGCACCGCCACCCGTGCGTCGGCGACCTCACGTACGGGGCCGACCCGACGGTGGCGAAGCGGCTGGGGCTGACCCGGCAGTGGCTGCACGCGGTGCGGCTGGGCTTCGAGCACCCGGCCGACGGGCAGTGGGTGGAGTTCGAGAGCAACTACCCGGCGGACCTGCAGCACGCGCTGGACGTCATCCGGGCGGAGAGCGAGTGACGGCTCTCACCGTCACTGTGAGAGTGGCGGAGGGGGACGCCGACCGGGCGGCCTGCTTCGCGGTGCGGGCCGAGGTGTTCGTGGCCGAGCAGTCCGTGCCGGAGTCGATCGAGTACGACGCGTATGACGCGGACGCGGTGCACGTGCTGGCCGTCGGGCCGGCCGGGGCGGCGCTCGGCACGGGCCGACTGCTGCACGGCGCTGCCGCGCTGGCCAAGACGGGTTCGCCGGGCGTCGGCTCGCTGGGCCGGCTGGCCGTTCGCGCTGCCGCGCGGGGGCTGGGGGTCGGGGTGGCGCTGGTCCGCGCGATCGAGGCCGAGGCTTTGCGGCTCGGGTTGTCGGCGGTGGATCTGGGTGCGCAGACGCATGCGCTGGGCTTCTACGAGCGGCTGGGGTACCTGGCCTACGGCCCGGAGTTCCAGGACGCGGGCATTCCGCACCGGGCCATGCGGAAGCCTTTGCCGTAGCCCTGGCCTGGGTGCGGCGCCGCTGCGGGGGCTCCGCCCCCGAACCCCCGCGCCTCAAACGCCGGCGGGGCTGGGTTGTGCTGCGGCTGGGTTTGCCCCTGCGGCTTGGAGATCGGGGCGGAGCCTCGATCCTTGAGCCGCGCCGGGGTCGGGCGGAGTCCGACAGGGGGAGGTCGGCCCGTCGCCGCCGAAGCCGAGCGCAGCGGACTGGCAGGGTGGGGGAGTGGATCAGCTTGCCCTGCTGTTCGTGCTGCTGCTCGGCGCAGTCGTCACCGTGCCGCTCGGGGATCGGCTCGGGCTGCCCGCGCCCGTGTTGATGACCATCGGGGGAGTCGCGCTCGCGCTCGTTCCGGTCGTGCCGAACGTCGACATCCCGCCCGAGTACATCCTGCCGCTCGTGCTGCCGCCGCTGCTGTACGCCTCCGTGCAGCGCACCTCCTGGCGGCAGTTCGCGGCCAATGTCCGGCCGATCCTGCTGCTGGCCGTGGCGCTGGTCTTCGTGACCACCGCCGCCGTGGCCGCCGTCGCGCACGCCGTCGTGCCGGGGCTGCCGATCGCCGCCGCCGTCGCGCTCGGCGCGCTCGTCGCCCCGCCCGACCCGGTCGCCGCCACCGCCGTCGCCGGGACGCTCGGGCTGCCCCGGCGCATGGTGTCCATCCTGGAGGGCGAAGGGCTCTTCAATGACGTGACCGCCATCGTGCTCTATCACGTGGCCATCGCCGCTGCCGTCAGCGGCAGCTTTTCGCTGCCTGACGCGCTGGGGGAGTTCGTGCTGTCGGCCGTGGTGGCCGTGGCCGTCGGGCTTGCGCTGGGGTGGGCCGCCCATCGGCTCATGGGGCGGCTCGGCGATGCCACCCTGCAGATCGGGCTGACGCTGCTGGTGCCGTTCGTGGCGTACGTGGTGGCCGAGGAGCTCCGGGGGTCGGGGGTGCTGGCTGTTTTGACCACGGCTCTCTTCCTCGCCGAGTACGCGAACGACGCCGACGACGTGCTCGGGCGGCTCGCCGGGCACACCTTCTGGGAGGTCGTCGACGTGCTGGTGACGGGGGTGGCGTTCGGGCTCATCGGGCTGGAGCTCCACAACGTCTTCGGTACGGCCGCGGGGCGCGAGTGGGAGATGACCGGGTGGGCCGTGGCCGTGATCGGGGTGGTGGTGGGGGTGCGGCTGGTGTGGCTGCTGCCGGCCGGCTGGCTCGCCAAGAAGCTGCACAACCGGTGGCGCGACTTTGATGAGGAGGTCCCGCTGAGCTGGCGGGAGAGCGTGGTGATGTGGTGGGCCGGGATGCGGGGGGTCGCGTCGGTGGCGCTGGCCCTTGCCATTCCGTTTCGGACGGATTCGGGTGAGGCGTTTCCCGCGCGGGACGAGATCGTTTTTGTCGCCTTTGCCGTGATCATGGCGACGCTGGTGGTGCAGGGGCTGACGCTGCCGTGGCTGGTGCGGAGGCTGGGGGTGGAGGCGGACACGGACGCGGAGCGGGAGACCCAGCGGCAGCTTGCGATCCGCGCGGCGAAGGCCGCGAAGCGGAGGCTGAAGGAGATCGAGGAGGTGGAGGACCTTCCCGAGGATTTGGTGGAGACCCTGTACCGGCGGGCGTATGACGTGGGGGCTCGCATCAGCCCCGACATGGTGGACGAGGAGCGGCGGGAGGCGTACGCGCAGCGGGTGGAACGGATCCGGGACGTCCAGCGGATCCAGCGCGAGATGATGTCGGCCGCTCGGCACGAGGTCCTCGCGGCGCGCAGCGAACCCGGTGCCGATCCGGAGATCGTGGACCGGGTGCTGCGGTTTCTGGACGTGCGGAGTTTGCGGAGCCCGTAGGCTCCGCCGGGCCTCGCGAGTGGGGGGCCGGGGCGGGGTGGGGTGTCGTCCGGGACGGGCTTCGATGTTCGGCGCCCCCGCGGTGGTTGTGCGCCATCTGCGGGGCGGGGAACCGCTGCCGCCGCATGCCGAGGACCTCGCCGAGGAGTGCGCGGCCGCGCTGCTCTACACCGCGTAGCGGTCCGGGGCGAAGAGGTGGAGGGTTCGCCGCGATCCAGTCCGAGGTGCGGCTCAGGCCTTCGGAGAGGGAGACCTCCGGCTTCCAGCCAGCCCATTCGCGGGCGCGGGAGTTGTCCGAGAGGAGGCGGTGGACCTCGCTGCCCGAGGGGCGCAGGCGGGACTGGTCCACGACTACCTCTGCGTTCTTGCCCGAGGCCTCGATCAGGGCTTGGGCCAGGGCGCCGATGGAGATTTCCTCGCCGGTGCCGAGGTTCACCACTTCGCCCAGGGCCCGGTCGCACCCGGCTGCCGCGAGGAAGCCCGCCGCCGTGTCCGTGACGTACGTGAAGTCGCGGGTGGGGGTGGTGGAGCCGAGGCGGATCTCCCGGGAGCCCGCGTGGAGCTGGGCGAGGATCGTGGGGATGACCGCGCGCGCCGCGGCGGCGCCCTGTTCCGCCTGACGTTCTGACCGGCAGGCGCCCGGGTCAGGGGGTCGGGCGGGGGGTGGCCTCGGCCGTCGTGATGCGGGGGAGGGCGTACGGGTGGTGGGTGACCAGCCAGGTGATCAGGCGTTCGCGGACCGCGCAGCGGACCGTCCACAGGTCGTCCGCGTCCTTCGCCGTCACCGACGCCCGCACCTGCACCGTGTGCGGTGTGGTGTCCGTCACGGCCAGGCCGCCACCCCTCCCGTCCCACTCCGGGATGTCCTCCAGGATCTCCTGGAGCCGCTGCCGCATCAGGTCGATCGGCGCGCTGTGGTCCAGGTGCCAGAAGACCGTGCCGGTCATCTGGGCGCCGCCGCGCGACCAGTTCTCGTACGGCTTGCTCGTGAAGTACGACACCGGCATCGTGATGCGCCGCTCGTCCCAGGTCCGGACCGTGAGGAAGGTCAGGGTGATCTCCTCCACCCTGCCCCACTCCTGGTCGACGACCACCGTGTCGCCGATGCGGACGGTGTCGCCGAAGGCGATCTGGAGGCCCGCGAACAGGTTGCCCAGGGAGGCCTGGGCGGCGATGCCCGCCACGATGCCGAGGATCCCCGCGGAGGCCAGCATCGAGGCGCCGACCGTGCGCATCGCCGGGAAGGTCAGCAGTATGGCCGAGGCGGCGACCACGACCACCACCGCCGTGACCACCCGGTGGATCAGCGTGACCTGGGTGCGGACCCGGCGGACCCGGGCCTCGTCCTCGGTCACCGCGGCGTAGCGCGCGTAGGTGGAGTCGACGGCGGCCGTCGCGATCCGCACGGCCAGCCAGGCCGCGGAGGCGATCAGTACGAGGGTGAGGAAGCGGCCGATGGCGGAGTAGTGGTCGGGGAGGATGCGCGTCTCTCGGTAGGAGCCGCTGAGCAGCGAGGTGCACAGCACCACCTGGAACGGCACGCCGCAGCGGCGCAGCAGACCCCACAGGGGGGTCTCGGTGTGACGGGTGTCGGCCCGGCGCAGCAGCAGGTCCAGCAGCCACCCGGCGATCAGGGTGACGACCAGCGAGCCGCCGATCACGGTGACGGGGCGCAGGACGGTCTCCATCTCCATGGCAATGAACGTAACCGGAAGCAGCCCGGCGACCCCCCATATTCACCGAATGGCACGATGGGGGGCATGAACATCATGCTCTTCCATTCGACGTACGGGCTGCGGCCCGCGGTGCACGCGGCGGCCGACCGGCTGCGCGCGGCCGGGCACCAGGTCCAGGTGCCGGATCTCTTCGAGGGACGCACCTTCGAGACCGTCGAGGAGGGCATGGCCCACCGGGACGAGATCGGCCGTGACGAGCTGCTCAAGCGCGCGGTACTGGCCGCCGCCCCTTACTCCGACCAGGGCCTGGTCTACGCCGGTTTCTCCTTCGGTGGCTCCGTCGCGCAGCACCTGGCGATGGCCGACGAGAAGGCGCGCGGGCTGCTGCTCCTGCACGGGACGGCGGACCTGGAGGACGGCGTCACGGTGGACGACCTGCCCGTGCAGCTGCACATCGCCGACCCGGACCCCTTCGAGACGCACGACTGGCTGACGGCCTGGTACCTGCGGATGCAGCGGGCCGGTGCCGATGTGGAGGTCCACACCTACCCGGGGGCCGGGCACCTGTTCACCGATCCGGAGCTGGACGACTACGACGCCGAGGCCGCCGAGCAGGCCTGGAAGGTCGCGATCGGCTTCCTCGACACCCTCTAGACGGGCTTCAGGAACCGGGGCGCGGCGCCGGTTTCGGGGGCAGGGCCGGCGGCGGGCCGAAACGGCCGGTGGTCCGGGTCCGGGGTCCTGGTACGGCGTCCGCCACGGTGGGCGGCGGGGCGGCCGCCCCGCCGCGGGCGACGGCGGCGAGCCGGGCGTCCAGGTCCTCGGGGTCGGGCCGCGCCGCCGGGTCGCGGACCAGCAGGTCCGCCAGTACGGGGGCCAGGGCGCCGGCCCGCAGCGGTGGCGGGACGGGGTCCTCCAGGACGGCGGCCAGCGTGGCCAGGCCGGTGGCCCGGCGCATCGGGCTGACCCCCTCGACGCACACGTACAGCAGCACGCCCAGCGACCACAGGTCGGAGGCGGGCAGATCGGCGCCCCGCAGCCGCTCCGGCGCCAGGTATTCGGGGGTCCCGACGACGTCGCCGGGCGGGGTCAGCGCGGGGGCGTCCTGGATCGCGGCGATGCCGAAGTCGGTCAGGACGGCGGAACCGTCCTTCCGCAGCAGGACGTTGGCGGGTTTCACGTCCCGGTGGCGGATCTCGGCGGCGTGGGCGGCGCGGAGTCCGGCGAGCACCTCGCGGACGATCCGGGCCGTCTCGGCCGGGTCCAGCGGGCCCCGGTCCAGCCGGTGTTGGAGGGACTCGCCGGGGAGCAGCTCCATGACCAGCCAGGGGTGCGGGTCCTCGTCCACGATGTGGTGGATGGCCACCACGTGGGGGTGGTTGATCCGGGCCTGGGCGCGGGCCTCGCGCAGGACGCGTTCGCGCAGCAGCCGCGCGGCCCCGCCCGTCTCGTGGCCGGCTGGCGCCCGGACCTCCTTGAGGGCCACGTCGCGGTGCAGGGCACGGTCCAGCGCGCGCCAGACCGTGCCCATGCCTCCGCTGCCGAGCTTTTCGATCAGCTCGAACCGTCCGTCGATCACGTCCCCCGGCGCGCTCATGGCGCCAGGGTAGGCGAGCGGGGCCGTTCTTACCCGGTGGTTCAGCCCGCGCGGTAGGCGGTCCAGCTGCTCGTCATACGAGCGACCTGGCCGGCGGTGAACTGGTACATGCAGGAGTCGTACGTGTAGTCCATGAAGTTGTGGATCGGGTCCACGCCGGACTTGCTGGCGCAGCTGTCGCGGCCGGTCGGGCACTCGAAGGCCGCGCTCTTCTCGGCCGGGGTGTCCGAGACGTAGTCGCCGTTGCCCGTGCAGCCGCCCTGGAAGGTGTGGTAGAGCCCCATCCAGTGGCCGACCTCGTGGGTCGCGGTGTCACCCTCGTTGTAGTTGGTGGCGGCGCCGCCGGGCAGCGAGGAGTCGAGCACGACCACGCCGTCCATCTTGGGGCTGGAGGCGTAGGAGGTCGGGAAGGTCGCCCAGCCGAGGAGGCCGCCGGAGAGGTTGGCGGTGTAGAAGTTCAGCGCGCCCGGTCCGCCCTTGCGCAGCGTGTTCTTCATGTCCTTCTCGGCCTGGGAGCCGTCGGCCAGGTTGTACCAGGACGCGTTGTCCGTGTAGTCGGTCCCGGCCAGGGTGAACTGGAAGTTGGTGTTCACATTGCCGGTGCCCTGGCCGCCGTAGGCCGCGTTGAGGACCGCGATCTGCTTGCCGATGTCGGTGGACGTCAGCTTTCCGGTGGTGCCGGAGTGGATCACGTGGAAGTACACCGGGATGCTCGTGACGGCCTCGGCGGCGCGCAGGCTGCGCTGCGGCTGGTTCTTGAGGGCCTTGTCCAGCTTCGAGCCGAGGTCGCTGTCCATGGCCTTGGCCTGGGCCTCGGTGAGCTCGTTCGGCTCGGCCGCGTGCTGCTCCTGGGGGCGGGCGACACGGGCGTTGGCGGCTCCGGTGGCCCCTTCGGCGCACACCTCGGCGGGGGTCTTGGCGGCGGCGATCGTCGTGGGGGCGGTGAGCGGGGTGAACGCCAGGGTTCCGGCCAGTACTGCCGTGCCCATGAGGCGGCGGCGAAGAAGGGGGGATATGCGGGCAATCGCGCGCACGTGTGCTCCTCGCGTGGGGGGTTATCGGCCGAAGGATCTCCTCGGTTGGCGCGAAGCTTATGGGTTCATGTCATATACAGGTCAAGCATCTGACGTAAAAGATTTGTTGCTTCTGATGTCAAAGGGGCTCCTGGTCTGCACCAGGAGCCCCTTCGGACAGCAGAATTGACGGTCAATCAGCGAACCGGCTGGTAGACCCGTTCCACCTTCTGGGTGCCGTTCAGCGTGTGGTACGAGCGGGTCCACGCGGCCGTCGCGTCCTGCCGCCGCTTGTCGGACACCACGTAGTAGTCCATCTGCGAGCGCTCGGCCGTCACGTCGAGCACGCCGTAGCCGTGCGCGTCCATGTCCAGCCACTTCACGTGCCAGTTGGCGGCCTTGACGGCCGATTCGGCGACCAGCGAGGCGGTGTCGGCCGGCACGTGCAGGATGTCGTCGAGGTTGTCCGAGGTCACCGAGGTGACCACGAACTCGGTGGCCGCCGTTCCCGAGCCCGGGTACGTGGCCATGTTCACCGGGACCTCGTTGGCCCACGCCATGTGGATGTCGCCGGTCAGGAACACGGTGTTCTTGATGCCGCGGTCCTTCAGGTGTCCCAGCAGCTCCTTGCGGTCGTCCGTGTAGCCGTCCCACTGGTCCACGTTGACGGCTATGCCGCCCTCGGGCAGGCCGAGCAGCTTGGCGAGCGGGGCCAGCAGGTGCACGGGCAGCGAGGCGAAGGCCACCGGCGAGATCATCACCGAGGTGCCGACCAGCTTCCAGGTCGCGTCCGAGCCCGCGAGGCCGGACTTGAGCCAGTCCAGCTGGGCGCGCCCGGTGATGGTGCGCTCCGGGTCGTCCACCGAGCCGCTGCCGACCTTGGCCTGCTGCGAGCGGAAGGAGCGCAGGTCCAGAAGGTGCAGGTCGGCCAGGGTGCCGAAGCGCAGCCGCCGGTAGACGGTGCCCGCGATGGAGGCGCGCACGGGCATCCATTCGAAGTACGCCTGCTTGGCGGCGGCCGCGCGGGCCGCCCACTCGCCCTCGGCGCCGGGCGTGTGGTTCTCGGCGCCGCCCGCCCAGGCGTCGTTGGCGAACTCGTGGTCGTCCCAGATGGCGATGACCGGGTGCGCGTGGTGCAGGGCCTGGAGGTCGGCGTCCGTCTTGTACTTGCCGTGCCGGGTGCGGTAGTCGGCGAGCGAGACGATCTCGTGCTTCGGCTCGTGCGGGCGTACGACGTACTTCGCCTCCGGGTACCCCCCGGACTGGTACTCGTAGATGTAGTCGCCCAGGTGCAGGATCGCGTCGAGGTCGGTACGGGCCGCCAGGTGCCGGTACGCCGAGAAGTAGCCGGACTCCCAGTTGGCGCAGGAGACCACGCCGAAGCGGACCCCCGCGGTGCTCGCCTCGTGGGCCGGGGTGGTCAGGGTGCGGCCGACGGGGGAGGTGGTGGTGCCCGCCGTGAACCGGTACCAGTACGGCGTGTGTGGCTGGAGTCCGCGCACGTCCACCTTGACGGTGTGGTCGGTGGCGGCGCTCGCGGTGGCGGTGCCGCGGGCCACGATGCGGGAGAAGGCCTTGTCCCCGGCCACCTCCCAGTCCACCTGGACGACGGGGCCGATGCCGGAGCCGGGCACGGCCTCGGGGGTCGGGGTGACGCGGGTCCACAGCAGGATCCCGTCGGGCAGCGGGTCGCCGGAGGCGACGCCGTGCAGGAAGGCCGGCGCGCTGCCGGCGGCGTGGGCGGCCGAGGCGCCCAGGGCGGTCATCGGGGCGAGCGCGGCGGTGGCGGCCGCGGCCAGGACGACCGTACGGCGGCGCGGGGTCGCGGCGCGCGCCGAAGGCTGGGAGGAAGAGGAGAGATGACTGGTCACGGATGATCATATTACTGGCGGGTATGGCCGCTGGTACATCCCTCTGAAAGCAACGGGCGGGCGAACTCTGGGAGTTCGCCCGCCCGGTCGACGGCATATGGCCGGAAATCAGCCGGCGATGGCCTTGTCGATCGCCGCCGTGAACTGCTCCGGCGTCTGCGGGGTGTCGATCTTCTTGCCGTCCATCTTCAGCGTCGGCGTGCCCGTCACACCGGACTTGTTGAAGGCCTTCGACATTTCCAGCGCCCACCGGTCGTAGGTGCCGTCCTCGACGGCCTTCTTGAACTCGGCGTTGCCCTTGAGCGCCGGGACGGTGTCCGCGACCTTCAGCAGGTAGTCGTCCTTGGCGAAGCTGTCGACGGTCTCCTCGGGGTGCAGCTCCTTGGAGTACAGCGCGGCCTTGTAGTCGAGGAAGGCCTCCGGGCTGACGTTCAGGGCTGCGCCCAGCGCGCTCAGCGCGTTCTTCGAGCCCTCGCCCTTGGCGGCGTTGTCGATGAAGGTGGCGCCGAAGTACCGGAGCTTGTACTTGCCGGCGTCGACGTCCTTCTTGACCTGCCCGCCGACCGCCTGCTCGAAGCCGGCGCAGGCCGGGCAGCGCGAGTCCTCGTAGAGCTCCAGGGTCTTCTTCGCGTCGGCCTTGCCGATGACGACGGTGAGGCCGTCCTCGCCCTCGGTGTTCTTCGGCTTGACCAGCTCGGCCTTGGCGGCCTTGTCCCAGTAGGACGGCTCGTTGAGCTTCATGACCCCGTAGCCGATGCCGCCGGCGAGGGCGAGGACGGCGACGACCGCGCCGCCCACGAGCAGCTGCCGGCGGGTCTTGTCCTTCTTGGCCTGCGCCTCGCGCTCGGCGCGCAGCCGCTCGCGGGCGGCCGCCTTGTTCTGCTGGCTGTTGCGTGCGCTCATGGTGATCTCCGTGGGAGGGAAAGGAAGGTGAGGGGGACTGTCGTACGTGCGTCAGGCGCGGGCGAGCGCGCCGAGCACGGGAGGTCCCCGCCGTCCCACGGAGTGCGCGGGGAATCGCGTACGGGCCCCGGCGCCCGGAAGGACCGGCCGAAGCGCCCGCCGCACGGGCCCCGTGACGGCGGCCCCGGCGGCCACCGCCAGCAGCAGCGGCCGGAACGCGAGGGCGGCCACCGCCCGCAGCAGCCGGCCCAGTGCCCGCTCGCCGTGGCCCAGCCACGCGGCGGCGAGCAGCCCGACGCAGACGTGCGCGGAGAGCAGCAGCCAGGGCGCCCACGGCCCTTGCGCGGCCAGCAGTGCGGCCGGATCGGCGGCCGGTCCGGCCACCTCGGTCAGCGGGCCGCCCACCGGGATGCCGCCGCACAGCTCGTCCAGGCCCATCGCGCGCAGCGGGCCCGAGACCGGGCCGCCCGCCGGGCCGTAGCAGACGTGCTGCCCGGCGGTGAAGACGGTGTCGGCGGCCAGCTCCAGCGGCACGAGCAGCCCGGCGATGGGGCCGAAGCCCCGCTCGCGGCCCGCCAGCGCGAAGGAGAGGGCGAACACGGCCGCGAAGGCCCCGCCCACCAGCGCGGGCGGCAGCGGCACCCGCGACATGAGGACGTGCGAGCCGGCCGAGAGCAGCACGACGAGCGCGCTGAACAGCGCGGCCCGCAGCCCTCGAAGTCTCACCCCTGATATGTCCATCGCCGCGAGTGTGCCATGACTCCCTGTGAAGCCGGGCCCCAGGTCCCGACTATGGCGTGAGCCGGCCGTTGCGGAAGAGGTCCACGAAGATCTGGTGGTCGGCGCGGGCCCGGGCCCCGTAGGCGTGCGCGAAGTCCACGAGCAGCTCGGCGAAGCCCGCCTCGTCGGCCGCGATCGCCGCGTCGATGGCCCGCTCGGTGGAGAAGGGGACCAGCGTCTGGCCGCTCTCGTCGGCGTCCGCCGCCCCGTGCATGGTCGCGGTGGCCCGGCCCAGGTCCGCGACCACGGCCGCGATCTCCTCCGGGTCGTCCAGGTCCGACCAGTCCAGGTCCACCGCGTACGGGGAGACCTCGGCCACCAGCTGCCCGGCTCCGTCCAGCTCCGTCCAGCCGAGCCAGGGGTCGGCGTGGGCCTGGAGGGCGCGCTGGGAGATCACCGTGCGGTGCCCCTCGTGGTGGAAGTACTCCCGCACCGCCCGGTCGGTGATGTGCCGGGAGACCGCCGGGGTCTGCGCCTGCTTGAGGTAGATGACGACGTCGTTCTCCAGGGCGTCGCTGTGGCCCTCCAGCAGGATGTTGTAGGAGGGCAGGCCGGCGGAGCCTATGCCGACGCCCCGGCGGCCCACGACGTCCTTGACCCGGTAGGAGTCGGGGCGGACGAGGGACTCGTCGGGGAGGGTCTCCAGGTATCCGTCGAAGGCGGCCAGCACCTTGTAACGGGTGGCCGCGTCCAGCTCGATGGTCCCGGCGCCGGGCGCGAAGCGGCGCTCGAAGTCGCGGATCTCCGTCATCGAGTCCAGCAGCGAGAAGCGGGTGCGGGAGCGGGCGGCGCGCAGCGCGCCCAGCAGCGGCCCCTCGGCGGTCTCCAGGGTGAAGGAGGGCACCTCGTCGTTCTTCGCCCCAGTGGCCAGGGCGTGGATCCGCTCGCGGTAGGCGGCCGCGTAGACCCGCACCAGCTCGCTGATCTGGTCGTCGCTGAGCGCCTTGGTGTAGCCGATCAGGGCGACGGAGGCGGCGAACCGCTTCAGGTCCCAGGTGAAGGGGCCGACGTAGGCCTCGTCGAAGTCGTTGACGTTGAAGATCAGCCGGCCGTTGGAGTCCATGTACGTGCCGAAGTTCTCCGCGTGGAGGTCCCCGTGGATCCACACCCGGCCGGTCCGCTCGTCCAGGTACGGGCCGCCGTGCCGGTCGCGCTCCAGGTCCGCGTAGAAGAGGCAGGCCGTGCCCCGGTAGAAGGCGAAGGCCGAGGCCGCCATCTTCCGGAATTTGACCTGGAAGGCGGCGGGGTCTGCGGCGAGCAGCTCACCGAACGCGGTGTCGAACACGTCGAGTATCTGCTCGGCGCGCTGCTCGTCGGTCGTCTCGGTAACCGCCATGGCGGATGCCTCCTGGTGGTGCGGGGCCGATCTGGGGTGGATCGCTTTTCGGACAGTCGTCCTTGGTTCTGCAACGCATGACCGTACCGGTCGGTGCCCCGTTTCTGTCACCCGGCCGACGTAGGATTCGTAGCTGCCGCCCCTCTCTCCCTCCGGAGGCCCCCACCGTGACCAAGACGCCGTTCACGCACCTGCACGTCCACACCCAGTACTCGCTGCTGGACGGTGCCGCGCGGCTGAAGGACATGTTCAACGCGTGCAACGAGATGGGCATGACGCACATCGCCATGTCCGACCACGGCAACCTGCACGGTGCCTATGACTTCTTCCACACCGCCCAGAAGTCCGGCATCACGCCGATCATCGGCATCGAGGCGTACGTCGCCCCCGAGTCCCGGCGCAACAAGCGCCGCATCCAGTGGGGCCAGCCCCACCAGAAGCGCGACGACGTGTCCGGTTCCGGTGGTTACACCCACAAGACGATCTGGGCGGCGAACGCCACCGGCCTGCACAACCTCTTCCGGCTGTCCTCCGACGCGTACGCCGAGGGCTGGCTCACGAAGTGGCCGCGCATGGACAAGGAGACCATCTCCAAGTGGTCGGAGGGCCTGATCGCCTCCACCGGCTGCCCCTCCGGCGAGCTCCAGACGCGCCTTCGCCTCGGCCAGTTCGACGAGGCCCTGAAGTCGGCCTCCGAGTACCAGGACATCTTCGGCAAGGACCGCTACTTCCTGGAGCTGATGGACCACGGCATCGAGATCGAGCGCCGGGTCCGCGACGGCCTGCTGGAGATCGGCAAGAAGCTCGGCATCCCGCCGCTGGTGACGAACGACTCGCACTACACCTACGCCAGCGAGGCCGGCGCGCACGACGCCCTGCTCTGCATCCAGACCGGCAAGAACCTCTCGGACCCCGACCGCTTCCGCTTCGACGGCTCCGGCTACTACCTGAAGTCGACCGACGAGATGTACGCCATCGACTCCTCGGACGCCTGGCAGGAGGGCTGCGCCAACACGAAGCTGGTCGC
Organism: Streptomyces sp. NPDC048337; assembly: GCF_043201175.1. NCBI lineage: Bacteria > Bacillati > Actinomycetota > Actinomycetes > Kitasatosporales > Streptomycetaceae > Streptomyces > Streptomyces sp. NPDC048337. The sequence continues at coordinate 94,686 of NZ_JBICYR010000009.1, read as the reverse complement.
GGACCAGATCGACACCGAGGGCATGTTCAAGTTCCGGAACCTGATGCCGAAGTTCGACATCCCGGACGGCTACACCGAGGTCACCTGGTTCCGCGAGGAGACCATGCGCGGCATGCACCGCCGCTTCCCCGGGGGCATCCCCGAGGACCGCATGAAGCAGGTCGAGTACGAGATGGACACGATCATCTCGATGGGCTTCCCCGGCTACTTCCTCGTGGTCGCCGACTTCATCATGTGGGCCAAGAACCAGGGCATCGCGGTCGGCCCCGGCCGAGGCTCCGCGGCCGGCTCGATCGTCGCGTACGCCATGGGCATCACCGACCTCGACCCGATCCCGCACGGCCTGATCTTCGAGCGCTTCCTGAACCCCGAGCGCGTCTCCATGCCCGATGTCGACATCGACTTCGACGAGCGCAGGCGCGTCGAGGTGATCCGGTACGTGACCGAGAAGTACGGCCAGGACAAGGTCGCCATGATCGGCACCTACGGCACCATCAAGGCCAAGAACGCGATCAAGGACTCGGCGCGCGTCCTGGGCTACCCGTACGCCATGGGCGACCGGCTCACCAAGGCCATGCCCGCCGACGTCCTCGGCAAGGGCATCCCGCTCTCCGGCATCCTCGACCCCTCGCACCCCCGCTACAGCGAGGCCGGCGAGATCCGAGGCATGTACGAGAACGAGCCGGACGTCAAGAAGGTCATCGACACCGCCCGCGGCGTGGAGGGCCTGGTCCGCCAGATGGGCGTGCACGCCGCCGGCGTGATCATGTCCAGCGAGACGATCACCGACCACGTGCCCGTCTGGGTGCGGCACACCGACGGCGTCACCATCACCCAGTGGGACTACCCGAGCTGCGAGTCGCTCGGCCTGCTGAAGATGGACTTCCTGGGCCTGCGCAACCTCACGATCATGGACGACGCCGTCAAGATGGTGAAGGCCAACAAGGGGATCGACATCGATCTCCTGGCCCTCCCGCTCGACGACCCCAAGACCTTCGAACTGCTCGGCCGCGGTGACACCCTCGGCGTCTTCCAGTTCGACGGCGGGCCCATGCGCTCCCTGCTGCGCCTGATGAAGCCCGACAACTTCGAAGACATCTCCGCCGTGTCCGCGCTCTACCGCCCGGGCCCGATGGGCATGAACTCGCACACGAACTACGCCCTGCGCAAGAACAAGCAGCAGGAGATCACCCCGATCCACCCCGAGCTGGAGAAGCCGCTCGAAGAGGTGCTCGCGGTCACCTACGGCCTGATCGTCTACCAGGAGCAGGTGCAGAAGGCCGCCCAGATCATCGCCGGGTACTCCCTCGGCGAAGCCGACATCCTCCGCCGCGTCATGGGCAAGAAGAAGCCCGAGGAACTGGCGAAGAACTTCACCATCTTCCAGGCCGGCGCCCGCAAGAACGGCTACACCGACGAGGCGATCCAGAAGCTCTGGGACGTCCTGGTCCCCTTCGCCGGCTACGCCTTCAACAAGGCCCACTCGGCCGCGTACGGGCTCGTCTCCTACTGGACCGCCTACCTCAAGGCGAACTACCCGGCCGAGTACATGGCCGGACTGCTCACCTCGGTCAAGGACGACAAGGACAAGTCCGCGATCTACCTGAACGAGTGCCGGCGCATGGGCATCAAGGTGCTCCCGCCGAACGTGAACGAGTCCGAGCCGAACTTCGCCGCCCAGGGCGACGACGTGATCCTCTTCGGCCTCACCGCGGTGCGCAACGTCGGCCAGAACGTCGTCGAGTCGATCATCAAGACCAGGAAGGCCAAGGGGAAGTTCTCCTCCTTCCCCGACTTCCTGGACAAGGTCGAGGCCGTCGTCTGCAACAAGCGGACCGTCGAGTCGCTGATCAAGGCCGGCGCCTACGACGAGATGGGCCACACCCGCAAGGGCCTGGTCGCCCATCACGAGTCGATGATCGACAACGTGGTCGCCGTCAAGCGCAAGGAGGCCGAGGGACAGTTCGACCTCTTCGGCGGAATGGGCGACGAGGGCGGCGGCGACGAGCCCGGCTTCGGCCTCGACGTCGAGTTCTCCGACGTCGAGTGGGAGAAGTCCTACCTGCTCGCCCAGGAGCGCGAGATGCTCGGGCTCTACGTCTCCGACCACCCGCTCTTCGGCCTGGAACACGTCCTGTCCGACAAGACCGACGCCGGCATCTCCCAGCTGACCGGCGGCGAGCACTCCGACGGCGCCGTCGTCACCATCGGCGGCATCATCTCCGGCCTCCAGCGCAAGATGACCAAGCAGGGCAACGCCTGGGCCATCGCCACCGTCGAGGACCTGGCCGGCTCCATCGAGTGCATGTTCTTCCCGGCCACCTACCAGCTCGTCTCCACCCAGCTGGTCGAGGACACCGTCGTCTTCGTCAAGGGCCGCCTCGACAAGCGCGAGGACGTCCCGCGTCTCGTCGCCATGGAGATGATGGTCCCCGACCTCTCCTCGGCCGGGACGAACGCGCCCGTCGTCCTCACCATCCCCACCGTCAAGGTGACCCCGCCGATGGTCACCCGGTTGGGCGAGATCCTGCGCCACCACAAGGGCAACACCGAGGTGCGGATCAAGCTCCAGGGGCCGCGGACCACCACCGTGCTGCGCCTCGACCGGCACCGCGTCCAGCCCGACCCGGCCCTCTTCGGCGACCTCAAGGTGCTGCTCGGCCCGTCCTGCCTGGCCGGATAGCGCCGGTAGGCACGCGTACCGAAGGGCCTGCCCGGCATCGCCGGGCAGGCCCTTCGGTCACTCGACGCTCCGGCGTCAGTTGTGACCGAACTTCTTCTGCTTGCTCTTGTGGGCCAGGTCCATCGGACTCGGCGCCTGCGAGGACTGTTCGGGCGAGGTGTCCGACGAGCTCCGCGACGGGTCCTGTCCGGACTGGCGGGCCTGCTGCTTCGGCTGCTTCTGCTGCTTGTTCTTGGCCATGGTGGAGCCTCCGTGAGGGTCTAGGGGCCAGGACCGCCTTCACACTCACACAACGCCAGAAACCGCGCATTTTGGATCATTACTGCGCGTAGCCGGTAGAACCAAAAGATCCGCCACGCCGATGATCGAGTTCCGGCCGTCAACACCCTTGCGGTCGGGCAGACTCGGGGGACCCGCCGCATCACACAGGATCCCCAGGGAAGAGGGTGGAACGCGTGGACCGCTGCGTCGTCCTGGTGGACGCCGGCTATCTGCTGGGCGCCGCCGCGAGCCTCCTCGCAGGGGAGCCTTCCCGCTCCCGCATCACCGTCGACCATGCCGCCCTCATCCAGGGCCTGCGCGAGCGGGCCGAGGCCGACACCGAGCAGCCCCTGCTGCGCATCTACTGGTTCGACGGCGCACCCGACCGGGTGCCCCAGCCCGAACACCGGCGGCTGCGCGTCATGCCCCGGGTCACCGTCCGCCTCGGCGCCCTGACCCGCAGCGACGGCCGCTGGGCGCAGAAGGGCGTCGACGCCGCCATGCACGCGGAACTCACCGAGCTGGCCCGCAACCGCGCCTGCTCCGACGTGGTCCTCGTGACCGGCGACGGCGACCTGCTGCCCGGCCTGATGTCCGCCAAGGAACACGGGGTCGCCGTCCACCTGTGGGCCGTCCAGGCCGCCGACGGGGACTACAACCAGTCCGAGGACCTCGTCGCGGAAGCCGACGAGCGCCGCGTCCTCGACCGCGCCTGGATCACCCGGGCCGTCCGCGCCAAGGACCTCACCGGGCTGTGCTCCCCGCCGCCCGCGCCGCGCCCCGACATCGCCGCGATCCTCTCCGCCCCGCTGCCCGAGGCCGCGCTCGCCGAGGCCGCCCGCAACGGCGCGCCCGCCGCCGGTCAGGAGGAGGGCGACGGGGTCCCCGTACCCGCTCCGGCCACCGGCGGGGGCCGCAGCGTCCCCACGCCCAAGGACCTCGCCGGCGCGCTGCGCGCCCCCGGCCAGCAGGCCGGACCGCAGCCCGCCGCGCAGAACACCGGCCAGCCCCCGGCCGGCAGCGCCCTGCGCTGGTCCTCCGACAAGGGCTGGATCGACCGGGCCGGACCGCTCGGCGAACCCGCCGAGACCGCCTCGCTGCCCACCCTCGCCCAGCTCACCAGCGCCGAGCAGCGCTGGGCCGACCGGGAAGAGGACATCACCACCGTCGGCGGGGACCCGTTCGAGGTGGGACAGGTGTTCGCCCGGCGCTGGATGGAACGGCTCCCCGAGACCGTGCACCTGCAGAAGCTGGCCACCATGTACCCGCGGATCCCGCACCGCATCGACGGCGAGCTGCTGCGCTACGCCGCCCGGTTCGGGCTGCTCGCGCACAAGGACGACCAGATCGACGAACACGACCGCTACGCCATCCGCGCCGGATTCTGGCGGGAGATCGACGTCCGGGCCGCCGCCGAACACGTGGTCGCCGTACCGGCAGCGCCGCCCGGAGCGGCGCCCCTGGCGCCCGTGGCCCCGGCCACCCCGGCGGCCGAGTAGGGGTGGGGGTACCTCCCGGCGGTAGCCGGGGGAGAAGCCGCGTAGGCTGCTCCCTCGTGAGTACGGGCACAGCACAGGCGCAGGACAGTACGGCGGCGGCCGCGGGAGCGGCTTCCGACGTCGTCTGCGAGGTGCGTGACCTGGTCAAGACGTACCCCGCCGTACGGGGCCGGCGCGGCGCCCCCGCGCTGCCCGAGACCCGCGCCAACGACGGCATCCGCCTCGACGTGCGGCGCGGCGAGATCTTCGGCCTGCTCGGCCCCAACGGCGCCGGCAAGTCCACCCTGGTCCGCCAGCTCACCGGGCTGATGCGGCCCGACGCGGGCTCCGTGACCCTGCTCGGCCACGACCTCGTACGCCACCCCGAGCGGGCGGCGCGCCTGCTGGCCTACCTCGGGCAGGAGTCCACCGCGCTGGACGAGCTCACGGTGGCGCTGGCCGCCGAGACCACCGGGCGGCTGCGCGGGCTCGGCGTACGGGAGGCTCGGGCCGCGCGCGACGCCGTACTGGAGGAGCTCGGGCTCACCGCGCTCGCCGGGCGGCCCCTGAAGAAGCTCTCGGGCGGGCAGCGCAGGCTGGCCTGCTTCGCCGCCGCGCTCGTGGGCGAGCGGCCCCTCCTGGTCCTCGACGAACCCACCACCGGCATGGACCCGGTGGCCCGGCGGGCGGTGTGGTCGGCCGTGGACCGGCGCCGCTCGCGGCACGGGGCCACCGTCCTGCTCGTCACGCACAACGTCATCGAGGCCGAGACCGTCCTCGACCGGGTCGCCGTCATCGACCAGGGCAAGGTCATCGCCTGCGACACCCCGGCCGGGCTCAAGGCCAGGGTCTCGGGCGAGGTCCGGCTGGAACTGGTGTGGCGGGAGGCCGCTCCGACGGGTGTGCCGGAGGTCGACGCGCTGCGCGCGAACGCGGTCGAGTCCGGGCGCCGATGGGTGCTGCGGATGGGACCGGGCGAGGCACGGGCGGCCGTCGCCGCGGTCACGGGCGGGCCGGCGTTCGCCGCCCTCGACGACTTCACGCTGGCCACGCCGAGCCTGGAGGACGTGTACCTCGCGCTCGGCGGCAAGACGAACGGACTGGTGAAGTCGTGACCACCGCTGCCGTGACCACCGCTGCCGTGGGCGCCGCGGGCGCCCTTGCCGTCGGCGCCGCGTGCGCTCCCGCCGAGCTGGCTCCGAAGGCGCGGTTCCTGCCCGCGCTCGCCGCCGTCTACCGGGCGCAGCTGTCCCGGGCGCGGGTGGCTCGGATCCCGCTGCTGTTCGTGGCCACCTTCCAGTCCGTCGGGATCATGATCCTCATGCGGGGGGTGGTGGACGGGGGCTCCGAGGCCCGGGCCGTCGTGGCCGGCTCCTCCGTCCTCGTCGTCGCCTTCGTCGCGCTGAACCTGCTCGCGCAGTACTTCGGGCAGCTGCGGGCGGGCGGCGGGCTCGACCACTACGCCACCCTGCCGGTGCCGCCCGCGTCGGTGGTGCTGGGCGCGGCCGCCGCGTACGCCTCCTTCACGCTGCCGGGGACGCTTGTCACGGCGGTCTTCGGGTGCGTGCTGTTCGGGCTGCCGATGGGCGGGCTGTGGATCCTGGCCGCGGTGGTGCCGCTGGCCGGGGCCGCGCTGGCCGGGCTCGGCGCGGCGCTGGGGCTGCTGGCGCCGCGGCAGGAGCTGGCCACGCTGGCCGGGCAGCTCGGCATGTCGGCCGCGCTGCTGCTGGGGGTGCTGCCGCCCGAGCGGATGCCGGAGGTGATCGTGTGGGCGCGGGACCTGCTGCCGTCCACGTACGGGGTGGAGGCCTTCGCGCGGACCTTCGCGCCGGATCCGGACTGGGCGGCCGTGGCGTTCGACCTCGGGGTGTGCGGGGCCGTCGGGGTCCTCTCGCTGGCCGTCGCGACCTGGGCGTACCGGCGGGCCGCGGTCCGCTGACGCCGCTGCCGGGCACACCTGGCACGATGTGGGGGTGACCGAAGCCGTGACCCCGCCGATCCCGCCGTCCCCCTTCGACCCTCCGGGGTCTCCGCCGGAGAGGATCACCCCCGCGGACGTCCGTGACGGGGCCGCCGTCGCGCTGGCCGTGGGCGTGGCCGGTCTGCTCCTCGGGGCACTGTGGGTGTGGCTGGCGCCGCGGGTGCAGTACGTCTCCAACGGGGAGGCGGTGTTCCTGCGCAACAGCGAGGGCGAGGCCCGGATAGGGGCCGACGGCACCTTCTTCCTGCTGGCGGTGGGGCTGGGGCTGCTGAGCGGGGTCGGCGCGTTCCTGTGGCGGCGGCGCGGTGGCGTGCCGCTGGTCATCGGGCTGGCGGTCGGGTCCGGCTTCGCCGCGCTGGTGGGGTGGCGGTTCGGGCTGTGGCTGGGGCCGTCCTCGAATCTGACGGCCGCCGCGCTGAAGGCGGGCAAGGGGGTTCCGTTCGACGCGCCGCTCCAGCTGCTGGCCCATGGAGCGCTGCTGGCCTGGCCGATGGTCGCGGTCCTGGTCCACCTCGGCCTCACGGCCCTGTGGTCCCCCCGGGACCCCGCCCCGACCAAGGAATGGCCGGGCGTCTACCCACCGCCCCACGTCCACGCCAACCCGGAACCCCCGCGTCCGTAGCCTCCGGCGGGGCTGGATTCGCCTGATGCCGCAGATGGTTATGAGCGGGCGATGGGGGCCGGCACCGCCCCGGTGAGCGCGGCCAGGTCCGCGGGGGAGAGTTCGACCTCCAGGCCCCGGCGGCCGGCCGAGACGCAGATCGTGGCGTGGGCACTGGCAGAGGCGTCCAGGACCGTGCGCAGCCGCTTGCGCTGGCCCAGGGGGGAGATGCCGCCCAGGACGTAGCCGGTGGTGCGTTCCGCGGCGGCGGGGTCCGCCATCACGGCCCGCTTGCCGCCGACCGCCGCGGCCAGGGCCTTCAGGTCCAGCGAGCCCGAGACCGGGACCACCGCCACCGTCAGGACCCCGTCCACGTCCGCGACCAGCGTCTTGAAGATCTGGGCCGGGGAGATGCCGAGGGCCTCGGCCGCCTCCTCGCCGTACGAGGGGTGCGCCGGGTCGTGCTCGTACGCGTGCGTCGAGAAGGGGACGCCCGCCGCCGTGAGGGCCACGATCGCCGGGGTTCCGGCCGCCTGCTTCGTCTTCTTCGCCATCGCCGTCAGTTCGGGCTCGTCGGGGCTCGGGTCAGGTCCACCGCCGGCAGCGACGGGAGGTGGCGGATCACCGCCGTCTCCGCGCGGAGGAGTTTCAGTTCCTCCGCCAGGCGGGTCGCCGTGTCCGGGGCTTGGAGGAGCCGCTGCTTCGACGGGATGTCCAGCACCGCCGCCGCTGCCACCAGGTAGGACACCACCGACGGCTCGTCGGGGAGCTCCGCACCCGTCAGCGAGCGTTCCCGCGCTCCGGCCAGCCGCTTCTGGTACGCACGGAAGGCGCGCAGCACCCCCTCCGCCAGGGCCCCCGCGCCCTCGCCCGCGTCCTCCGGGAGTTCCTCCAGCTCCGCCGTGAGGAAGGGCCCCGACGCGTCCACCGACAGCAGCCGGACCCGCGACGTGCCGGTCGCCAGGACCTCGAAGCTGCCGTCCTCCCGCTCCCGGATGGTCGCCGCGTCCGCGATGCAGCCCACCCGGTGGAAGGCCTGCACCGGGTCCGCGCCGAAGCCCGCGGCCGGGCCGCGCTCGGGCAGGGCCGTCTGGTCCGGCAGCCCGGGCGCCGTCGGCGCGACCTCCCGGCCGTCGCGGATGGCGACGACCGCGAAGCGGCGCGGCTCGTCCTCGCCCGACTTCAGCAGCTCGCGCATCATGGCGCGATAACGCTCCTCGAAGACGTTCAGCGGGAGGACGAGTCCCGGGAACAGCACCGAGTTCAGCGGGAAGAGGGGCAGGCGAACGGTGGTCACGAGGCACAGGGTAGTGGCCCGGCGGCCGAGCCCGTCACCCCCGCCTCAGCAGCCGCGACGCGCCCGCCGCCACCGTCGTGGCCAGGATCCATCCCAGGATCACCAGGGTCGCCGCCCCCCACTGCCAGCCGCCCTTCACCATCCACTGGTCCTCCTGGCCGAGGTCGATCACCGGCAGCAGCAGGTCCAGGGCGTACAGGGAGGCGTTCCACTGCGGGTGCTCGTCCTCCTTGATCGGCGGCGGCTCGTGCCGGGAGAACAGCAGCGCACCCGCCGCCCACAGGACCACCATCCACAGCGCCGCCCGGCCCGGCCGGTACCCGTAGACCACCGTCCAGTCCTGGAGGTAGCCCCACGCCTTGGCCGCCGGCGACAGGGTGGCCCGGCGGCGCCGCTGCTTCGCCAGGAGGACCTCCCGGGCGTCCGCGTCCTCGCCGCTGGCCCGCAGCACGGCGGCGAGCCGCTCGTACGGCTCCGGGGAGTACTCCACGGTCGCCGCCTCGACCCAGGCCAGCCGCCGCTCCAGCGGGAAGTGGCCGCGGGGCGCGAGGTTCTCGTAGACGAAGCCCTCGATCGACACCCCGCCCGGGCCCGGCCAGCTGGTGGAGGTGTCCACGAGCTTGACCACCTTGGCCCCGGACACCACGACCCGCCCCCGCTCCGGCCGCTCGCCCACGAAGCGGAACTCCGGGGTCTGGATCCGGCGCAGGGAGATCTCCTGCTCGTCGGTGAGCACGAAGCGGGCCCCGTAGAAGTCGATGGCGTCGCCGAAGCGGCCGTCGTCCAGACGCAACCCGCCCCGGCACTCGAAGCGCTGCGCCCGCTGCCCGCGCGTCGGCGTCTGGCCCAGCCCGTACGGGGGAGTGGACGAGCCCGAGCCGCCCGGGCCGTAGTCCAGCGCGATCGAGGTCAGGTACAGGGTCCGCTCGACGGTCAGCTGCGGGGCGTTCAGCGCGTGCCGGCCGTACGGGTTGCGCAGGCGGGCCCCGCGCAGGTTCATCGACACGCCGACCTTCGCCCCGCGCAGGCTCACCTCCCCGTACGTCTCCAGCAGCTCGCCCTGGAGGTCCTGGGCCACCGACATCCCGTCGGCGGCGATCGCCCGCCCCTTGGTGTCCCTCTGCACCACTGCCTGGCTGATCAGCAGGTCGGTGCCTATCTGCGCGTCGGTCAGCCGGATGCCCCGGGCCACCCGGCAGCGCGGCATGTGCAGATCGCCCTCGGTGTGCAGGCGGGCCGCCTCCAGCCGGGGTATCGCGCAGTTGATCAGGCGCAGCGTCCCGAAGCGGGTCTCGGAGAGCTGCACCTCGCTGTCGAAGCGGCAGGACTGGAGCTCCACGTACGGGCTCACCGTGCCGCCGGACAGGTCGAGCCTCCCGGTGATCCGGACGCCGCGCAGCTTGAGCGAGGCCACCCGGCCCGGCACCGGCGGCGGCCCGTGGAGCAGCAGCAGGGCCACCACGCTCGCGCGGACGCTCCGCTCGGGGCCCCAGGCGTGGTCGCCGTGCGGATCGTCCCGGTCGGCGGCGCGGAGGCTCAGGTCGCAGATGCTGCCCGTGCGGTACGCCTCCCACATGCGGTGCTCGGCGGCGGTGAGATCCGCCGGTTCCTCGCCCGGACGTGCCTCGGTCATGGCGGCCCCCCTCCGCTTCACCTATGTGTAGATCAAAGCTATCGGGGGGCTGTGACAACCGGGGCGTGTATCAGCCAGTGATACGGGCGAACGGTGGCGGTGGGCGGTCTGAGAGAATTGGGGGGTGATCTCTCGTATCGACCTGCGCGGTGACGCCCTCCCCGAGGGTGGCGCCCTGCGCGATCTGCTGCCCCGTGCCGAGTTCGACGTAGAAGCTGCCCTGGAGAAGGTGCGGCCCATCTGCGAGGACGTCCATCATCGTGGCACGGCGGCGCTGATCGAGTACGCGCAGAAGTTCGACGGGGTCGAGCTCTCCCAGGTCCGGGTGCCCGCGGAGGCCATCAAGGCCGCCCTGGAGCAGCTGGACCCGGCCGTCCGTGCCGCCCTCGAGGAGTCGATCAGGCGCGCCCGGATCGTGCACCGGAACCAGCGCCGCGGCGAGCACACCACCCAGGTGGTCCCGGGCGGCACGGTGACCGAGAAGTGGGTTCCGGTGGAGCGCGTGGGGCTTTACGCCCCGGGCGGCCGCTCGGTGTACCCGTCCTCCGTCGTGATGAACGTCGTACCGGCGCAGGAGGCGGGCGTCGAGTCGATCGCGCTCGCGTCCCCGCCGCAGAAGGAGTTCGACGGTCTGCCGCACCCGACGATCCTCGCCGCGTGCGCGCTGCTCGGCGTGGACGAGGTCTACGCGGCCGGCGGGGCCCAGGCCGTGGCGATGTTCGCGTACGGGACGGAAGAGTGCCCGCCCGCGAACATGGTGACCGGCCCCGGCAACGTCTGGGTCGCCGCCGCCAAGCGCTACTTCACCGGGAAGATCGGCATCGACACCGAGGCCGGCCCGACCGAGATCGCGGTCCTCGCGGACTCCACGGCGGACCCGGTGCACGTCGCCGCCGACCTGATCAGCCAGGCCGAGCACGACCCGCTGGCCGCCGCCGTCCTCGTCACGGATTCCGCGGAGCTCGCGGACGCCGTGGAGAAGGAGCTGGAGCCGCAGGTCGCCGCGACCAAGCACGTCGAGGACCGGATCAAGCCGGCGCTCGCGGGCAAGCAGTCCGCGATCGTGCTGGTCGACAGCCTGGAGGACGGCCTCAAGGTCGTCGACGCGTACGGCGCCGAGCACCTGGAGATCCAGACCGCCGACGCCGCCGCCTGGGCCGCCCGCGTGCGCAACGCCGGTGCGATCTTCGTCGGCCCGTGGGCCCCGGTCTCCCTCGGCGACTACTGCGCCGGGTCGAACCACGTGCTGCCCACCGGCGGATGCGCCTGCCACTCCTCCGGCCTGTCCGTGCAGTCCTTCCTGCGCGGCATCCACATCGTCGACTACACGCGCGACGCCCTCGCCGAGGTCACCCACCACGTGGTGACGCTTGCCGAGGCCGAGGACCTGCCGGCGCACGGCGCCGCCCTGAAGGCGCGCTTCGGCTGGAAGGTGCCGACCGTATGACGACCATCGGCATCGACGACCTCCCCATCCGGGACGAGCTGCGCGGCAAGACGCCGTACGGCGCCCCGCAGCTCGACGTGCCCGTCCAGCTGAACACCAACGAGAACCCGTACGAGCTCCCCGCGGAGCTCGTCGCGCGGATCGCCGAGCGCGTGGCCGAGGCCGCCCGCACCCTCAACCGCTACCCCGACCGGGACGCGGTCGAGCTGCGCACCGAGCTCGCCGCCTACCTCACCCGTACGGGCAAGCACCCGGTCGCCAAGGAGAACGTCTGGGCCGCCAACGGCTCCAACGAGGTCCTCCAGCAGCTGCTCCAGACCTTCGGCGGTCCGGGCCGCACCGCGATCGGCTTCGAGCCCTCGTACTCGATGCACGCGCTGATCGCCCGCGGCACCGGGACGGGCTGGATCTCCGGCCCGCGCCGCGAGGACTTCACGATCGACGTGGAGGCGGCGGAGCAGGCGATCGCCGAGAACGCCCCCGACGTCGTCTTCATCACCTCGCCCAACAACCCCACGGGAACCGCGGTCGAGGCGCGGACCGTCCTCGCCCTCTACGAGGCAGCGCAGGCGGCCAAGCCCTCGCTGGTGATCGTGGACGAGGCCTACGTGGAGTTCAGCCACCGGGACTCGCTGCTGCCCCTCATCGAGGGGCGGCCGAACCTGGTGATCTCCCGGACCATGTCCAAGGCCTTCGGCGCGGCCGGCCTGCGCCTGGGCTACCTGGCCGCGCACCCCGCCGTGGTCGACGCCGTCCAGCTGGTGCGCCTGCCGTACCACCTGTCGGCCGTCACCCAGGCGACCGCGCTGGCCGCCCTGGAGCACACCGACACCCTGCTCGGCTACGTCGAGCAGCTCAAGGCCGAACGCGACCGCCTCGTCATCGAGCTGCGGTCCATCGGCTACGAGGTCACCGAGTCCGACGCGAACTTCATCCAGTTCGGGAAGTTCGCGGACTCCCACACCGCTTGGCAGAAGATCCTCGACCGGGGCGTCCTGGTCCGGGACAACGGCGTACCGGGCTGGCTGCGGGTCACCGCCGGCACCCCGGCCGAGAACGACGCGTTCCTGGAAGCGGTTCGCGCACTGAAGAAGGAGCAGCACGCATGAGCCGCATCGGACGGGTCGAACGGACCACGAAGGAGACCTCGGTCCTCGTCGAGATAAACCTCGACGGCACCGGCAAGGTCGACGTCTCGACGGGCGTGGGCTTCTACGACCACATGCTCGACCAGCTCGGCCGCCACGGCCTCTTCGACCTCACGGTCAAGACGGACGGCGACCTGCACATCGACAGCCACCACACCATCGAGGACACCGCCCTCGCGCTCGGCGCCGCCTTCAAGCAGGCCCTCGGCGACAAGGTCGGCATCTACCGCTTCGGCAACTGCACCGTGCCGCTCGACGAGTCCCTCGCCCAGGTGACCGTCGACCTGTCCGGCCGCCCCTACCTCGTGCACACCGAGCCCGAGAACATGGCGCCGATGATCGGCGAGTACGACACGACGATGACCCGGCACATCTTCGAGTCCTTCGTCGCGCAGGCCCAGATCGCGCTGCACATCCACGTCCCGTACGGCCGCAACGCCCACCACATCGTGGAGTGCCAGTTCAAGGCCCTCGCCCGAGCCCTGCGGTACGCCGCGGAGTTCGACCCGCGCGCGGCCGGAATCCTTCCCTCCACGAAGGGCGCGCTCTAACCGTGACCGGTCTTTCGACCATCCTGATCGTCGTCGGCCTCTTCCTGGCCGGCGGCGTCTACTCCTTCCAGAAGCAGCAGATGCCCAAGTCGGTCGTCATCCTGCTCGCCATCGGCTCCGCGATGTGTCTGGTCGCCGGAGTCCTGCGGATCCAAGGAATCTGGGAATGAGCGCACCCACCAAGACGGTCGTCGTCTTCGACTACGGCTTCGGGAACGTCCGCTCCGCCGAGCGCGCCCTCGCACGCGTCGGCGCGGACGTCGAGATCACCTGCGACTACGACAAGGCCATGGACGCCGACGGACTCCTCGTCCCCGGCGTCGGCGCCTTCTCCGCCTGCATGAAGGGCCTCAAGGACGTCCGCGGCGACTGGATCATCGGCCGCCGGCTCTCCGGCGGACGCCCGGTCATGGGCATCTGCGTCGGCATGCAGATCCTCTTCGAGCGGGGCATCGAGCACGGAGTCGAGACCGAGGGCCTCGACGAGTGGCCCGGCACGGTCGGCCCGCTCAAGGCCCCCGTCGTCCCCCACATGGGCTGGAACACCGTCGAGGCCCCCGCCGACAGCCAGGCCTTCGCCGGCCTGGACGCCGACGCCCGGTTCTACTTCGTGCACTCCTACGCGGCGCACGACTGGAACCTGGAAGTCACCAACCCGGTCATCCGCGCCCCCAAGGTCACCTGGGCCACCCACGGCGAGCGCTTCGTCGCGGCGGTGGAGAACGGGGCCCTGTGGGCCACGCAGTTCCACCCGGAGAAGTCCGGCGACGCCGGAGCCCAGCTCCTCACCAACTGGATCGAGACCCTCTGATGACTTCGACGCAGAAGACGCTTGAGCTCCTCCCCGCGGTCGACGTCCGCGACGGGCAGGCCGTCCGCCTCGTGCACGGGGTGTCCGGCAGCGAGACCTCCTACGGCTCCCCGCTGGAGGCGGCCCTCGCCTGGCAGCGCTCCGGCGCCGAATGGCTGCACCTGGTCGACCTGGACGCCGCCTTCGGCACCGGCGACAACCGCGCCCTGGTCGCCGAGATCACCCGCGCCATGGACATCAAGGTCGAGCTGTCCGGCGGCATCCGCGACGACGCCACGCTCGCCGCGGCCCTCGCCACCGGCTGCACCCGCGTCAACCTCGGCACCGCCGCCCTGGAGACCCCCGAGTGGGCTGCCAAGGCCATCGCCGAGCACGGCGACAAGATCGCCATCGGCCTCGACGTCCGCGGCACCACCCTCAAGGGGCGCGGCTGGACCAGCGAGGGCGGCGACCTCTACGAGACCCTCGCCCGCCTCGACTCCGAGGGCTGCTCCCGCTACGTCGTCACCGACATCGGCAAGGACGGCACGCTCACCGGTCCCAACCTGGAGCTGCTGAGGAACGTCTGCGCCGCCACAGACCGGCCCGTCGTGGCCTCCGGCGGCATCTCCTCCCTCGACGACCTGCGGGCGCTGTCCGAGCTGGTCCCGCTCGGCGTCGAGGGCGCGATCGTCGGCAAGGCCCTGTACGCCAAGGCCTTCACCCTGGAAGAAGCCCTGAAGGTGGTCTCCGCATGAGCTCGTCCGACGCCGTACGCCGTATCTCCTCCGGCGGCCCCTACGAGGACGTGATCGCCTACTCCCGCGCCGTGGCCCTGCCCAACGGGCTGGTCCTCGTCTCCGGCTGCACCGCGGCCGGCGAAAGCGGCCCGTACGACCAGGCGATCACCGCCTTCGGCGTCGCCTTCAAGGCCCTGGCGCAGGCCGGTCTCGGCCCCGAGCACGTCGTCCGTACGCGGATGTACCTCACGCACGCCCGGGACGTGGACGAGGTGGGCCGCGCGCACAAGGTGCTGTTCGACGAGGTCCGCCCCGCCGCATCCATGATCATCGTCTCCGGCTTCGTCGACCCCAGCATGGTCGTCGAGGTGGAGGTCGAGGCGTACAAGGGAGACGTGGCATGACCCTCGCCGTACGCGTGATCCCCTGCCTGGACGTGGACAACGGCCGGGTCGTCAAGGGCGTCAACTTCCAGAACCTGCGCGACGCGGGCGACCCGGTGGAGATGGCCAAGCTGTACGACGCCGAGGGCGCCGACGAGCTGACCTTCCTCGACATCACCGCGTCCTCCGGGAACCGCGAGACCACGTACGACGTGGTGCGCAGGACCGCCGAGCAGGTCTTCATCCCGCTGACCGTGGGCGGCGGCGTCCGCACCGCGGACGACGTGGACAAGCTGCTGCGGGCCGGTGCGGACAAGGTGGGCGTGAACACGGCCGCCATCGCCCGCCCCGAGCTGATCCAGGAGATCGCGGAGCGGTTCGGGCGGCAGGTGCTGGTGCTGTCGGTCGACGCGCGCCGCACCGCCTCCGGGTCCTTCGAGGTCACCACGCACGGCGGCCGCCAGGGCACGGGCATCGACGCGGTCGAGTGGGCGCACCGGGCGGCCGAGCTGGGCGCGGGCGAGATCCTGCTCAACTCCATGGACGCCGACGGCACCAAGGACGGCTACGACGTGGAGATGATCGCGGCGGTGCGCAAGCACGTGACGGTGCCGGTGATCGCGTCGGGTGGTGCCGGGAAGCTGGAGCACTTCCCGCCGGCGATCGCGGCGGGCGCGGACGCGGTCCTGGCCGCCTCGGTGTTCCACTTCGGCGACCTCCGCATCTCCGAGGTCAAGAACGCGCTGAGGGAGGCGGGCCACCCGGTCCGCTGACGCTCGGCTTCCTGGGGCTCCGCCCCGGACCCCGGGTCCCCCCGCGGTAGCTGGGGGAGGGTCCGGGGGCGGAGCCCCTGGCAGGGGCGCTGCAGCGGCTAAATGCCCAGCTTCGCTGACGTCAGCTGGGCCACCGCCACCTTGTCGCCCTCCAGCGAGACATCGGCGGCGGCCTGCCGCCCGAAGCAGAACAGGGTCAGCTCGCCCGGCTCCCCGGTCACCGTCACCACCGGCGTCCCGCGATGGGCAACGGCGGTCTGGCCGTTCGGGCGGCGCAGGACCAGGCCCACCGGGGCGCGCCGGCCCGTCAGGCGGGCCAGCTTCTCCAGCCGGGACCACAGCGCGTCCGAGAACACCGGGTCCAGCTCCCGCGGGGACCAGTCCGGCTGGGCCCGCCGCACGTCCTCCGCGTGGACGTAGAACTCCACCGCGTTCGCGGCCTCGTCGATCTGCTTCAGGGAGTAGACCGACAGCTTCGGCGGGCCGGTGCGGATCAGCTGGATGAGTTCCTCGTACGGCTTGGCCGTGTACTCCTCCATCGCCTTGTCCAGCCGGGCCTTCAGCACGTTCAGCAGCAGGCCCCCCGCCGCGTCCGGGCGTCGCTCCCGGACCACCACGTGCGCCGCCAGTTCCCGGCAGGTCCAGCCGTCGCACAGCGTCGGCGCCTCCGGCCCGGCCGCCTCCAACAGGTCCGCCAGCAGCAGTCGTTCGCGCTTCGCATGGGTAGACATGCGGGCCAGCCTACGGCCGGATCACGCCGTGTGCCTGCTCATCAGGCGGACAGTGATCTCTATCCGGCATTCGCGCCCGGCACAATGGCCGCATGAGTACGTCCCCCCGCCCCGGCAACCTCGATCCCGCCATCGCCGCGCGCCTCAAGCGCTCCGCCGACGGCCTGGTACCGGCCATCGCCCAGCAGTACGACACCGGTGAGGTGCTGATGCTCGGCTGGATGGACGACGAGGCCCTGCACCGCACCCTGACCACCGGCCGCTGTACGTACTGGTCCCGCAGCCGACAGGAGTACTGGGTGAAGGGGGATACTTCCGGCCACTTCCAGCACGTGAAGTCCGTCGCCCTCGACTGTGATGCCGACACCGTGCTCGTCAAGGTCGACCAGGTCGGAGCCGCCTGCCACACCGGCGCCCGTACCTGCTTCGACGACGATGTCCTCCTCCGCGACGCCGACTAGGTAGGGTGCCACGCCATGGATCTTGAGACGTTCCGCAAGCTCGCGGCCGACCGCCGCGTCATCCCCGTGAGCCGCAAGCTGCTGGCCGACGGGGACACCCCCGTCGGGCTCTACCGCAAGCTGGCCGCCGAACGCCCCGGCACCTTCCTGCTGGAGTCCGCCGAGAACGGTCGCTCCTGGTCCCGGTACTCCTTCGTCGGCGTACGCAGCGACTCGACGCTGACCGTCAAGGACGGCCAGGCGCACTGGATCGGCACCCCGCCCGTCTGCGTACCCACCGAGGGCGACCCGCTCGACGCCCTGCGCGCCACCGTCGAGGCCCTGCACACCCCCCGCGACCTCGCGGGCGGCATGCCCCCCTTCACCGGCGGCATGGTCGGCTACCTCGGCTACGACATCGTGCGCCGCCTGGAGCGCATCGGCGACCACACCGCCGACGACCTCGAACTGCCCGAGCTGACCATGCTCCTCACCTCCGACCTGGCGGTCCTCGACCACTGGGACGGCACGGTCCAGCTCATCGCCAACGCCATCAACCACAACGACCTGGACACGGGCGTGGACGAGGCCTACGCGGACGCCGTGGCCCGCCTCGACGCCATGGAGGCCGACCTCGGGCGGCCCGCCCCGTACGCCCCGTCCGTGCTGCCCCCCTCCGAGCTGCCCCAGTTCTCCGCGCTGTGGGGCGGCGAGAAGTACCAGGCCGCCGTCGAGGACATCAAGGAGCGGATCCGGGCCGGCGAGGCCTTCCAGGTGGTGCCCTCCCAGCGGTTCGAGACCCCCTGCGAGGCCTCCGCGCTCGACGTCTACCGGGTGCTGCGGGCCACCAACCCGTCCCCGTACATGTACCTCTTCCGCTTCGAGAACGGCTTCGACGTGGTCGGCTCCAGCCCCGAGGCGCTGGTCAAGGTCGAGGACGGGCGGGCCATGGTCCACCCCATCGCCGGCACCCGGCACCGCGGCGCCACCCCGCAGGAGGACCACGACCTCGCCGAGGAGCTGCTGGCCGACCCCAAGGAGCGCGCCGAGCACCTGATGCTCGTCGACCTGGGCCGCAACGACCTCGGCCGGGTCTGCGAGCCGGGATCGGTGGAGGTCGTCGACTTCATGTCGATCGAGCGCTACTCGCACGTCATGCACATCGTGTCCACCGTCACCGGGCGGGTCGCCGAGGGCAAGACCGCCTTCGACGTGCTCACCGCCTGCTTCCCGGCCGGCACCCTCTCCGGCGCGCCCAAGCCGCGCGCCATGCAGATCATCGAGGAGCTGGAGCCCTCCCGGCGCGGCCTGTACGGCGGCTGCGTGGGCTACCTGGACTTCGCCGGGGACTCCGACACGGCCATCGCCATCCGCACCGCGCTGCTGCGCGACGGGACGGCGTACGTGCAGGCCGGAGCCGGTGTCGTCGCCGACTCGGTGCCCGAGCTGGAGGACCGGGAGTGCCGCAACAAGGCGGCCGCGGTGCTGCGCGCGGTGGGAGCCGCGAACCGCCTCCACCGCTCCTGAGGGCGTAGGGGATAGTGGGGTACGTGAGTGCCGTACCCCCGCCCCGAACCCATGCCGAAGCCCCCGAGAACAAGGGCGGCCGCCGCAGCGTGGCCGTCGCCCTGCTGCTCGGCACGCTCGGCGCCACCGTCGTCCTGCTCGCCTCCGGCCGCATCTGGGCCCGGGGCACCACCCCCTTCGGCGGCGACTCGCTCGCGCTGACCGCGGACGGGCGGGCCGTCACCGGGCTTCCCGCGGCCCTGGCCATCGTGGGGCTCGCCGCCCTGGTCGCCGTCTTCGCCGTACGCGGCAAGGGCCGGCTGCTGGTGTCCGGACTGCTGGCGATCAGCGGCCTCGGCGCGGCGCTGACCGCGCTCTTCGCCGACGACGGCCGCCGGGCCCTGGACGCGGAGGCCGCCCGTACGACGGCGGACACCGCGGCCCACGTGGCGGGGCTGACCCACACGGCGTGGCCGTACGTCACGGCCGCCGGCGCGGTCCTGATCCTGGCCGCCGGGCTGCTGGCCCTGCGCTTCGGCCGGAGCTGGCCGGCGATGGGCGGCCGCTACGAGCGCGACGGCAGCCCGCGTACCCGTAAGGCCGCGGCGGTGGATCCGGACCGGCCGGAGGATCTGTGGAAGGCTCTGGACCGGGGCGAGGACCCCACCCGCTGAGCCGACCGGCCGACCCCCGTGGACGGCAGGCTCGCCCGGTGCGGGACAATGACACCGAGCATTCGACACAGCATGTGCGACAGAGCAAAACGAGGAGCAACTCATGGCGGGCACTAGCCACGGACACACCCCGGCCGCCTGGACCGGTGTCATCATCGCCTTCATCGGTTTCTGCATCTCCGGCGCCTTCATGGTGATCGCGAACCCGTGGGGCTTCTGGGCCGGTCTCGTCGTCGTCGCGATCGGCGGTGTCGTCGGCATGGCGATGAAGGCCGCGGGCATGGGTGCGCCGAAGCCCGCCCACAAGGACCTCGCCGAGGTCATCGCCGCCTCCAAGGTCCCCGCCAAGGTCTGAGCGGTACCGAGGATCCGAAAGGCGCGGCCCCGTCGGGCTGCGCCTTTTGTCATGAGCGGAGAGAATCGCCCGGTGGACCCCTCCAGCACTCCCGATGTCGTCCCGCCGCCGGCGGTGCCCGCCTCCCGGGCCCGGCGGCTGGCCGCCCCCGCGCTCACGCTGGCCGCGGCCGTGTCCGCCTTCGCGTACGTGGGGGCCGTGGACCCCAACGAGCCGGGCCACTACCCGGTCTGCCCGCTCTTCCGACTGACCGGAATCCTGTGCCCCGGATGTGGCGGCCTGCGCAGCGCGCACGCGTTCGCCCACGGCGATCTGATCGCAGCTTTCGGGGCAAATGCCCTCGCCGTCGTCGGCTACTTCGTCTTCGCCGGTTTCATGGCACTGTGCCTTGTTCGGGCCTTCCGGGGCGGGCCCGCCCCCCGGTTCGTCCTGAAGGCGCCGTACTGGTGGGCGATCGGCGCCGTGGCCCTGGTTTTCGCCGTTGTCCGGAATCTTTCTTTCGGCTCCGCACTGGCCCCCTGAGGCCCGTATCCAGGCCGAATGAAGCCCTGATTCCGAATGTCCAGTTACTGGGACGGCGTCAATCGCGTGCGGAGTGCAAGGCCACCTGCGGATACCATTTGATTGCTGACCTTGCAGTTGTACGTGTCTGCAAGGCGGCCGACCGTCATCGACCCGGAAGGGGGCCGCTCGCGTGAGTGTGCTCGACGAGATCATCGAAGGGGTCCGCGAAGACCTTGCCGAACGGCAGGCCCGCGTGAGCCTCGACGAGCTCAAGGAGCGTGCCGCCAAGGCGCCCCAGGCCAAGGACGGCGTCGCCGCCCTGCGCGGCGACAGCGTCAAGGTGATCTGCGAGGTCAAGCGCTCCAGCCCGTCCAAGGGCGCGCTGGCCGCGATCGCCGATCCGGCCGGGCTCGCCGCCGACTACGAGGCGGGCGGTGCGGCGGTCATCTCCGTCCTCACCGAACAGCGCCGCTTCGGTGGCTCGCTGGCCGACCTGGAGGCCGTCCGCGCACGCGTGGACATCCCGATCCTGCGCAAGGACTTCATCGTCACGGCGTACCAGCTCTGGGAGGCCCGCGCCTACGGCGCCGACCTCGCGCTGCTGATCGTCGCGGCCCTGGAACAGGAGGCCCTCGTCTCCCTCATCGAGCGGGCCGAGTCCATCGGGCTGACCCCGCTCGTCGAGGTCCACGACGAGGAGGAGATCGAGCGGGCCGTCGCCGCCGGCGCCAAGATCATCGGCGTCAACGCCCGCAACCTCAAGGACCTCAAGGTCGACCGCTCCACCTTCGAGCGGATCGTCGGCGAGATCCCGCCCCACATCGTCAAGGTCGCCGAGTCCGGCATCCGCGGGCCGCACGACCTGATCGCCTACGCCAACGAGGGCGCCGACGCCGTCCTGGTAGGGGAGTCCCTGGTCACCGGCCGCGACCCGAAGGCGGCCGTGGCCGACCTCGTCGCCGCCGGCGCCCACCCCGCCCTGCGCCACGGGCGGAGCTGACCCGTCCCCATGGCCCACGACCGCCCCTCCGTCCGCACCCGACCCGGCCGCCCCGGCCCGGTCGGCGTGCCGACGGCGCACGCGCCCCTGGCGCGCGGCTGCCGCCCCCGCGGCTGCCGCGCCCCGGCCCGGCGCGTGCACGGGCGGCGGGTCCGGTACGTGATCGGCTCCGAGCCCGGTCAGGTCAACGGCATGCGATGGCGCCGCGGAGGCGCGCTGTAACGAGGAGTCCCGCGCGGCGGCTGTGCCGCGCCGTGCTCCCGTATGGCCTGACGCCCGGGCCGACAGGCTCGGGGCGCGGGCCGACCCGTACCTGTACGCGCGGCATGCCCCAGCGGGGTGTGCGCTCGTCTTGCGGGCGGCGCAATACGGTGAATCCACCCGGCCGTACATCGCACCTGTAGGAGCACTGGACATGTCCAGCGAGTTCTTCATTCCGGACCCGGAGGGTCACGTTCCGAACGCCGAGGGTTACTTCGGCGACTTCGGAGGCAAGTTCATCCCGGAGGCGCTCGTCGCCGCCGTGGACGAGGTCGCCGTCGAGTACGAGAAGGCCAAGGGCGACCCCGCCTTCGCGGCCGAGCTGAACGACCTCATGGTCAACTACACCGGCCGGCCCAGTGCCCTCACCGAGGTTCCCCGGTTCGCCGAGCACGCCGGCGGCGCGCGGATCTTCCTCAAGCGCGAGGACCTCAACCACACCGGCTCGCACAAGATCAACAACGTGCTGGGCCAGGCGCTGCTCACCAAGCGCATGGGCAAGACCCGCGTCATCGCCGAGACCGGCGCCGGCCAGCACGGTGTCGCCACCGCCACCGCCTGCGCCCTCTTCGGCCTCGAGTGCGTCATCTACATGGGCGAGATCGACACCCAGCGCCAGGCGCTGAACGTCGCCCGCATGCGCATGCTGGGCGCCGAGGTCATCGCGGTGAAGTCCGGCTCCCGGACGCTGAAGGACGCCATCAACGAGGCGTTCCGCGACTGGGTCGCCAACGTGGACCGCACCCACTACCTCTTCGGCACCGTCGCGGGACCGCACCCCTTCCCGGCCATGGTCCGCGACTTCCACCGCGTCATCGGCGTCGAGGCCCGCCGCCAGATCCTGGAGCGCGCCGGCCGGCTGCCCGACGCCGTCGCGGCCTGCGTCGGCGGCGGCTCCAACGCCATCGGCCTCTTCCACGCCTTCATCCCGGACACCGACGTCCGCCTGGTCGGCTTCGAGCCCGCCGGGCACGGCGTCGAGACCGGCGAGCACGCGGCCACGCTGACCGCCGGCGAGCCCGGGATCCTGCACGGCTCCCGCTCCTACGTCCTGCAGGACGAGGAGGGCCAGATCACCGAGCCGTACTCCATCTCGGCCGGTCTGGACTACCCGGGCATCGGCCCGGAGCACTCCTACCTGAAGGACAGCGGCCGCGGCGAGTACCGCGCGGTCACCGACGACGCCGCGATGCAGGCCCTGCGCCTGCTCTCCCGTACGGAGGGCATCATCCCGGCGATCGAGTCGGCGCACGCCCTCGCCGGCGCGCTCGACCTGGGCAAGGAGCTGGGCAAGGACGGCCTGCTGGTCGTCAACCTGTCCGGCCGCGGTGACAAGGACATGGACACGGCCGCCCGCTACTTCGGGCTGTACGACACCGAAGGGGAGTCGAAGTGAGCAAGGCCGGCGAAAAGACTGGGCGTATCCAGCTGCTGAGCGACACCCTCGCCAAGGCGAAGTCCGAGGACCGCGCGGCCCTCGTCGCCTACCTCCCCGCGGGCTTCCCGACCGTCGACGGCGGCATCGAGGCGGTCAAGGCCGTCATCGCGGGCGGCGCGGACGTGGTCGAGGTCGGCCTCCCGCACAGCGACCCGGTCCTGGACGGCGCGATCATCCAGACCGCCGACGACATCGCCCTGCGCGGCGGCGTCAAGATCGCCGACGTGATGCGCACGGTCCGCGAGGCGCACGAGGCGACCGGGGCCCCGGTCCTGGTGATGACGTACTGGAACCCCATCGACCGCTACGGCGTCGAGCGGTTCACCGCCGAGCTGGCGGCGGCGGGCGGCGCGGGCTGCATCCTGCCCGACCTGCCGGTCCAGGAGTCCGCGCTGTGGCGCGAGCACGCGGACAAGCACGGTCTGGCGACCGTCTTCGTCGTGGCCCCCAGCAGCAAGGACGAGCGCCTGGCCACCATCACGGCGGCCGGCTCCGGCTTCGTCTACGCGGCCTCCCTCATGGGCGTCACCGGCACCCGCGAGTCGGTGGGCAACGAGGCCCAGGCACTGGTCGGACGCACCCGCGCCACCACGGACCTCCCGGTCTGCGTCGGCCTCGGGGTCTCCAACGCCGCCCAGGCCAAGGAGGTCGCGGGCTTCGCCGACGGCGTGATCGTCGGCTCCGCCTTCGTGAAGCTCCTGCTGGACGCGCCGGACCTGCCCGCGGGGCTGGCCGCCGTGCGGGCGCTGGCGGGCGAGCTTGCGGAAGGCGTACGCAGGTCCTGACGCCGGACGGGTCCCGGTAGGGGTTCTGTAGCCCGATCGGGTGGAAGTGGGAGCAGGGGGGCACGCGAGTGCCTCCCTGCTTCGTTTGGCCGAACGTGAGCGAGAAGAACGACGGTGCGAACCGCGAAGCGAAACGATCGGCCCGCGAGCGACTTGCTGTGGAGCGGGAGCGGCAGAAGTCCCGGGAGAAGCGACGGAGGACCCTCCTCGTGGCGTCGGCGGTGGTCGGCGTCCTCGGCCTGGCCACCATCGTCGGCGTGATCGCGGCCAACACCGGCAAGGGCGACAAGTCCGCCAAGGAGGGCCCGGTGGTCGCGCCCTCCGGGGCCACCGGCAAGGACGCCCTCGCCATCCGGACGGGCAAGGACGAGGCCAAGTCCACCCTGACCGTGTGGGAGGACTTCCGCTGCCCCGCCTGCAAGGCCTTCGAGGACAACTACCGGACCACCATCCACGACCTGGAGGCCAAGGGGCTGCTCAAGGTCGACTACCACCTGGTCACGCTCATCGACGGCAACATGGGCGGCAGCGGATCGCTGAAGGGCGCGAACGCGGCGGCCTGCGCGCAGGACGCCGGCAAGTTCTCCGCGTACCACGACGTCCTCTTCCAGAACCAGCCGCAGGAGGTCGACGACGCCTACGGCAAGAACGCCAGGATGCTGGAACTGGCCGGCAAGGTGGAAGGGCTCGACACCCCGGCGTTCCGCTCGTGCGTCGAGGACGGCACCCACAACAGCTGGGTGGCCAAATCGCACGAGGCCTTCCGCGCCGGCAAGTTCCGGGGCACGCCGAGTGTGCTGCTCGACGGCAAGGACATCTTCTCCGACCAGGCCAATCCGCTGACCCCGCAGAAGCTGAAGGAGCAGGTGGAGGGCGCGGCCAAGGGCGCCTCCGGCGCCCCGGTGGCCAAGGCCCCGGCGTCGGCCACGCCGTCCGCCTCGCCTTCTGCGCGGGCGACGAGGTCACCGTCGAAGAGCGGATCGACGAGCGGATCGGCGGGCGCGGGGCAGGGCTGAGAGCCCTCCGGGCGCTTGCGTCCATGTGTGGATTTGGTTGCGGCTTGCCGGGCGGGTTGCGGTCTGTACCGCCCGGCAGGGTAGCGTCGGGTCTGCCATGGACATTGCTTACATCCCCAGTCCGTCGACCGGCGTGATCCATCTCGGACCGATCCCGCTCCGCGGCTACGCGTTCTGCATCATCATCGGCGTCTTCGTCGCAGTCTGGCTCGGCAACAAGCGCTGGATCGCGCGCGGCGGAAAGCCGGGCACGGTCGCGGACATCGCCGTGTGGGCGGTGCCGTTCGGCCTTGTCGGCGGTCGCCTCTACCACGTGATCACCGACTACCAGCTCTACTTCGGCGAGGGCCGCAACTGGGTCGACGCCTTCAAGATCTGGGAGGGCGGCCTCGGCATCTGGGGCGCCATCGCGCTCGGCGCGGTGGGCGCCTGGATCGGCTGCAGGCTCCGGGGCATTCCGCTCCCGGCCTGGGCGGACGCCCTGGCCCCCGGCATCGCGCTGGCCCAGGCCTGCGGGCGCTGGGGCAACTGGTTCAACCAGGAGCTGTACGGGCGGCCCACCGACCTGCCGTGGGCGCTGGAGATCAGCGAGGGCCCGAACCGGGTCGCGGGCACCTACCACCCGACCTTCCTGTACGAGTCGCTGTGGTGCGTCGGCGTCGCGCTGCTGGTCATCTGGGCCGACCGCCGCTTCAAGCTCGGGCACGGGCGGGCGTTCGCGCTGTACGTGGCCGGGTACTGCCTGGGCCGCGGCTGGATCGAGTACATGCGGGTCGACGAGGCGCACCATGTCCTGGGGCTGCGGCTGAACGTGTGGACCGCGATCGTGGTCTTCGTGCTGGCGGTGGTCTACCTGGTGCTGTCGGCGAAGCTGAGGCCGGGGCGCGAGGAGGTCGTGGAACCGGACCGGGACCCGGCCGCTTCCGCCGAGGGCAAGCCCTCGGACCCCGCTGCCGGTGCGGATGCGGAGGCCAAGGGCAGCGAGCCCGACGCGGAGGAGCCGGCTGACGCGGCGGAGCCCGTGGACGAGGCGAAGACGCCGGTCCTGGCCAAGGCCGAGCCGAAGGACGCGGCCAAGCCGGATGCGGCCGACGCCGCCCCGGAGCCGGAAGGCACCGAGGCCCCGGAGCCCAAGAAGCTCTGACCCCAAGGGTCCGCAAGGGGGTGCCGCCCAGCAGCGGCACCCCCTTTCGCATGCTCGCCGCCCCTGCCGGGGGCCGGCCCCCGGACCCCGCGCCTCAAACGCCGGCGAGGCTGAAGGGCGCCACCGGGTAATCCAGCCCGCCTGGGCGCAGGTTGCGCTACGCGCATCTGCAGGCCGAGGCGGGCAAAATCCAGCCCCTCCGGCGTTTGAGGAGCGGGGTACGGGGCGGAACCCCGATCTTGTAGCCGCACATGAACACTCAGGTGGGCCAGACCCCGCCTCGCCGACCGGCAGCGGTGGGGCCGGTCAGCGTTTCGCGGCTCGGGCCGACAGGGCAAGGGTGCGGTGGGCCGCGGCGACGACCGCGGGGTCGACGAAGCGGCCGTCCGGGAGGGCCAGCGCGCCCGGGGTTGCCCGGGCGGCGCTCAGGACCTCCTCGGCGGCCGTGACCTCCTCCGGCGCCGGGAGATAGGCCCGCTCGATCACCGGCAGCTGGCGCGGGTGGATCGCCGCCCGGCCGAGGAAGCCGAGCGAGCGGCCCCGCGCGCAGGACACCGCCAGCGCCTCCAGGTCCCGGATGTCCGGGAAGACGGACTGGGCCGGTGGAGCCAGCCCCGCCGCGCGGGCCGCCACCACCACCCGCGAGCGGCACCAGTCCAGGCCCGCCTCCGCGCTGACCGCCAGGTCGGCCCGTAGATCCGCCTCCCCGAGCGACAGCCCGCGCAGGGCCGGGTGCGCGCGGGCGATCTCGTACGCGCGCTCCACCCCCACCGCCGACTCCAGCAGCGCGTGCAGGCACACCCCGCCCGTGCGGTCGGCGGCGGCGACCACCTGCTCCGGCGCGCTGATCTTGGGCAGCCGCAGTCCGGCGAGGCCGTGCAGCCCCCCGAGGGCGGTGAGGTCGGCGCCGCCCCAGGGGGAGTCGAGCGCGTTGACGCGTACGTGGACGGGGACCGGCGGCCGCTCGCCGAGCAGCTCGGCCGTGGCGGCGCGGGCGTACTCCTTGCGGGAGACCGGAACCGCGTCCTCCAGGTCCACGATGACGGCGTCCGCCCCGCAGCCGATGGCCTTGGCGACCACCGCCGGGCGGTCGCCCGGTGCGTACAGCCAGGTCAGGATCACAGCGCCCCCTCCCGCCGCAGGGCGGTGATCTCGGCCTCGGTCAGGCCGAGTTCCGTCAGGACCTCGTCGGTGTCCGCGCCGTGCGGGCGGCCCGCCCAGCGGATCCCGCCGGGGGTCTCGGAAAGCCGGAAGAGGACGTTCTGCATCCGCAGCGGGCCGAGCTCCGGGTCCTCGACCTCGGTGACCGTGTCCAGGGCCGCGAACTGGGGGTCGGCCATCACGTCCCGGACGTCGTACACCTGGGCGACGGCCGCCTCGGCGTCCTCGAAGGCCGCGACGACCTCCTCCGCCTTGTGGCGGGCGATCCAGCCGCCGACGGCCTCGTCCAGGACGTGCGCGTGCGCCGCCCGCCCGGATCCCGTCGCGAACCAGGGCTCCGCGATCAGCTCGGGGCGGCCCACCAGCCGCACGACCCGCTCGGCGATGGACTGGGCGGAGGTGGACACCGCCAGCCAGCGGCCGTCGGCGCTGCGGTAGGTGTTGCGGGGGGCGTTGTTGGTGGAGCGGTTGCCGGTGCGGGGCTGGACGTAGCCGAGCTGGTCGTACCAGAGCGGGTGCGGGCCGAGCACCGTGAGGATCGGCTCGATGATGGCCAGGTCCACGACCTGGCCGTGCCCGGTGCGGTCGCGGCCCGCGAGCGCGGTCATCACCGCGTAGGCGGTGGTCAGCGCGGCGATGGAGTCCGCGAGCCCGAAGGGCGGCAGGGTCGGAGGCCCGTCCGGCTCCCCGGTGATCGCGGCGAAGCCGCTCATGGCCTCGGCGAGGGTGCCGAAGCCGGGGCGGTGGGCGTACGGGCCCTGCTGGCCGAAGGCCGTGACGCGGGTCAGGATCAGCCGCGGGTTGGCGGCGGACAGCTCGGGCCAGCCCAGACCCCACTTCTCCAGGGTGCCGGGGCGGAAGTTCTCGATGACCACGTCGGCGGTGGCGGCGAGGCGCAGCAGGGTGTCCCGGCCGCCGGGGGTGGACAGGTCGAGGGTCATCGTCCGCTTGTTCCGGCCCAGCAGCTTCCACCACAGACCGACGCCGTCCTTGGCGGGGCCGTGCCCGCGCGAGGGGTCGGGCCGCCCGGGATGCTCGACCTTGACCACCTCGGCACCGAAGTCCCCGAGCAGGGTGGCGGCCAGCGGCCCGGCGAACAGCGTGGCGAGGTCGAGGACGCGCATCCCTTGCAGGGGGCCCTGCCCTTGCCCTGGCCGGGCGTCGGCGGTCCCGGTGCCGGACCGGAGGCCGGGGGCCGGGGCGGGCGGGGGACCGGTTGGGGTGCCGGGCCGGGCTCCCCGGCCGGGGAGCCCGCGTGGCCGGGGAGCCGGGTCCGGCGCGGTCGGCCTCACGAGGCGGCTCCGGGTGCGGACTCGGGGGTGACCCCGGGCGCGCGGTCCGGGGTGCCGGGCCCCGGGGCCTGCCCGGATTCCGCATCCCGCCCGGCCAGGGCAAAGGCGTCGGTCTCCGACCGGCTCGGCATCGAGTCCTGGGCTCCCGGGCGTTGGACGGACAGGGCGGCGGCGCAGGAGGCCCAGGCGAGGGCGGCGGGCATCGGGCGGCCTTCGCCCAGGGCCACCGCGAGGGCGCCGACGAAGGTGTCGCCGGCCGCGGTGGTGTCCACGGCGCGGACCCGGGGCGCGTGCACCGTCAGCGGCTCCCTGCCGCGGGCCGCGTACAGGGCCCCGGCCGCGCCGAGGGTGATCACCACCTCGGGGACGTCCTGGAGGAGGGCCTCGGCCGCCTGGCGGGGGTCGGTGAGCCCGGTGAGGGCGGCGGCCTCGTGCTCGTTCGGCACCAACAGGTCGGTGACGGCGAGGAGTTCGGCCGGTAGCGGCTGCGCGGGGGCCGGGGTGAGGACCGTACGGACGCCGTGCGCGCGGGCGGCCAGGGCTCCGGCGAGGACGGCCTCCAGGGGGAGTTCGAGCTGGAGGAGAAGCGCGTCGCAGCCGGCGATCCGGGAGGCGTCGCCCGCCTCCAGGCCGGTGACGTGGGCGTTGGCGCCGGGGATGACGATGATGCTGTTGCCGCCCTCGTCGTCCACCGTGATGTGGGCGGTGCCGCTGGGGCCCTCGACGGTGCGCAGGGCCGCCGTGTCGACCCCGGCCGAGGTGAGCGCGGAGCGCAGCCGTAGGCCGAACTCGTCGGCGCCGACCGCGCCGATCATCACCACCTTCCCGCCGAGGCGGGCCGCGGCGACGGCCTGGTTGGCGCCCTTGCCGCCGGGGACCGTGCGGAAGGCGCGGCCGGTGACGGTCTCCCCGAGGCGGGGGGCCTTGGGGACGTAGGCGACGAGGTCCATGTTCGTACTGCCGAGCACGGCGATGGCCGTCATGAGCGTGCTGCCTCCTGTGCGGTGAGCTGGGCGAGGGTGTCGAAGCCGATGCCGTCGAAGCCGGGGACGGTGGTGGCGAGGCGGTTCTTCAGGGGTGCCGTCCAGCGGTGCGGGATGTTCCGCGGCGCCCCGGCCAGGATCCCGGCGAGGGCGCCGGCGGTGGCCCCGTTGGAGTCGGTGTCCCAACCGCCGGACACCGCACGGCAGATGGAGCCGGTGAAGTCCCCGTCGGCGTGGGTGAGGGCGGCGGCGATCAGGGCGGTGTTGGGGACGGCGTGGACCCAGTGGTGGCGGCCGTAGCACGCGTGCAGCCGGTCCGCGACGCGGTCGAAGCCGGCCTCCCGCTCCGCCGTCGCGATCCCGAAGCGGACGGCCTCGGCGAGGCGGGAGCGGGGCGGTACGACGGCCAGGCCGGCCCGGAGCGCGGTGTGGACGTCCGCCCGGCCGGCGGCGGCCTCGGCGGTGGCGGCGGCGACGAAGAGCGCGGCGTAGACGCCGTTGGCGGTGTGGGTGAGGACGGCGTCGCGGTGGGCCTGGGCCGCGGCGGCGGCCGGGTCGCCCGGGTTGGTCCAGCCGTGGACGTCGGCCCGGATGAGGGCGCCGATCCACTCGCGGAAGGGGTTGTGGTGGGTGGCGGTGAGCGGGGGCTCCAGGCCGAGGAGGAGGTTGCGGTAGGCGACGCGCTCGGCGGTGAAGGTCCGGCCGGCGGGGAGCTCGTCGAGCCAGAGGCGGCCGAGGTCGGCGGTGGTGAAGCGTTTGCCGTGCCGCTGGAGGAGGAGCAGGCCGAGGAGGGGGTGGTTGAGGTCGTCGTCCTCGGGCATGCCGTCGATGTTCTCGGCGAGGGAGGTGGCGGCGGAGCGGCGGTTCCAGGGGTGCGCGGCCAGTACCTCCGGTGGGACGCCGCGTGCGGTGAACCAGTCGTCCAGCGGCCAGTTCCCGGCGGCCCGGGCCAGGGCCCGGATCCCGTCGAGCGGCAGCTTCTCGACGGGCTTGCCGAGCAGGCACCCGACGGCCCGCCCGAGCCAGGCGGCTTCCAGCCGGGTCGGCAGGTCGGGGTCGGGCCCGGCCCCGGCGCCGGTCGCGGCGGTGCGGCAGGTGCGGGGCGGGGCGGGCTCCTGGTGGGCGGGGTCGCGCTCCGCGATGCGGGGCGGGCCGGGGGCGGGCCTGGCTCCGGTTGTGGTGGTGCGGGCTGCGCCCGGCAGCGCGGCCTCCGTGCGGGCGGCGTCCGTGGTGCGGGCTGTGCACGGCGGGGCGGGCTCCGGGTGGGCGGGGGCGCGCTCCGCGATGCGGGCCGGGCCGGGGGCGGGGGTGGTGGCCCCGGGCCCTGTGGGGGCGGGCGTGGCGCTTGAGCCCGGGGCGCTGCCGGATCCCGGCTGCCAGGTGGCGCGGACGGCCTCCCACGGCGTGGGCTCGGCAGCGGCCAGGGGGCAGGGGAGTCGGGCCAGTTCGTCCAGGAGGCGGGTCGCGAGGGTGCGGAGTTCCGGGGAAGCCGGGGTGGGGGAGGCGCCGGCCCGTTCCGGGGCCGGGCGGCCGCCCGCGGCCAGCCAGGCCCGCCGGACGGCCTCCGCGTCCCGGCCGTCCTCGGCCGCCTGCCGCAGCTCGTGCCCGATCAGGTCCTCGGGCTGCACCCAGGTGACCCGCAGCAGTCCGCCGGGTGGCGGGGTCATCGGGGGCCCGTGAGGGTGGTGAAGGCGGCTTCGTGGGTGCGGCGGCGGGTGTGGTCGAGGGCGAAGACCTCGCGGGCCACCGCCGCCAGCGCCGCGGCCGGGGCGTGCAGGTCCAGGCGGCTGGCCTCGGCGACCTGCTTCGCCCAGGCGGCAGGGATCGCCGCTTCGCCGCCCAGGGCTCCGGCGATCGCACCCGCCATGGTGGCGATGGAGTCGCAGTCCCGGCCGTAGTTGACGGCACCGAGCACGGAGCTCTCGTACGAGCCGTCCGCGATCAGCAGCATGCCGAGGGCGATCGGGAGCTCCTCGATGGAGTGCAGGCGCGAGGGGCGGCGGGCGCCGAGCGAGGGGGTGCGGTAGTCCGGGCCGACCGAGTCGTACGGGGCCACCGCCGCGCGGAGCGGGGCGAGGGCCGACTCGAAGTCCCGGTGGCGGGAGGCTGTTTCACGTACCGCCGCGATGGCGGCGCGGGTGCCGTCCTTGGCCAGCGACAGGGCCGTGTCCACCACCGAGGCGGCCGTCGCCCCCGGCACGCACGCCGCCGCGACCGCCGCCGCGAACACGCCCGCCGCCTCCCGCCCGTAGGAGGACTGGTGCGCCCCGGCGACGTCCAGCGCCTCCGCGTACGCGCCCGCCGGGTTGGCCGCGTTGACGATCCCGACCGGCGCCATGTACATCGCCGCACCGCAGTTGACGATGTTGCCGTTGCCGGCCTCGCGGGGGTCCGCGTGCGCGTAATGGAGGCGGGTCACGATCCACTTCTCGGCGAGGAAGATCCGCTGCAAGGGGAGGGCCTCCACCTCCAGTTCCGGGATCCAGCGGGGGTTCGTCATCAGGTCGGGGACCAGGTGGTCGGCGACGGCGTAGGCGTCGAGGTGGTCCCGTACGGCCTCGTAGACCCGTACCAGCGCGTGCGTCATCAGGGTGTCGTCGGTGACGTGGCCGTCGCCCTTGTGGTACGGGGCGATGGGGCGGGCGGTACGCCACTCCTCGTGCCACGGGCCGACGATGCCGTGCACCCGGCCGCCGTGCCGTTCCACGATCTGGTCCGGGGTCCAGCCCTCCACCGGGCCGCCGAGCGCGTCCCCGACGGCGGCTCCGACGAGAGCGCCGCAGGCCCGGTCCTCCAACGTGAGCGTCATGTCCGAATCATCCCTTGGGGTGAGGTGAGTTCCGTGCGAGCGAGGAGCGTGGCGAGCTCCACGAGATCGGTTCCGGCGAGGCGGGGGAGGGAGCAGCCGGAGAGGGTGCGGCAGGCCTCGCGCCAGGCGGCGGGGATCGCGTCTCCGCCGCCGAGGGCGCCGGTGAGCGCGCCGGCGAGGGCGGGGGCGGAGTCCGCGACGCGGGACAGGCAGGCCGCGGCGGGGACGGCCTCGGTCACCTGGCCGCGGGCGGCGGTCGCGAGGGCGAGGGCCACGGGGACGGTCTCGGCTGCGGCGATCCCGTAGCTGTAGACGTGGTCCACGATCTCGTGTTCGAGGGTGGGGACGATGGCGAAGGCGCCGCCGTCCGTGTGGGCGCGGGCCAGCTT
Organism: Streptomyces sp. NPDC048337; assembly: GCF_043201175.1. Lineage (NCBI taxonomy): Bacteria > Bacillati > Actinomycetota > Actinomycetes > Kitasatosporales > Streptomycetaceae > Streptomyces > Streptomyces sp. NPDC048337. Next base: position 62,432 of record NZ_JBICYR010000009.1, on the reverse strand, counting down.
GACGGCGTGGCGGGCGTTGCGGCCGATCTCGGTGGCCTCGGGGAGCTGGGCGAGCGCGGCGTCGACGGCGGCGTCCACTCGGGGGGTGGCCAGCGCGGTCGCGATGGCGGCGGCCATGGCGCGGGCGCCGTGGACACCGTCGCCGTCCTGGGTGTAGCGGGCGTCGAACTCGGCGAGGTCCGCCGCCGCGCGGGGGTCGCCGGGGTGGACGACGGCCAGGACGCAGGCGCGGACGCAGGCGGCGTCGTCGAAGTAGTGCGGGTTGTCGTGGCCGGTGGCGGGCGGGCGCAGGCCGGCGGCGAGGTTGCCGAGGCCGGCGCGGACGGAGATGCGCGCGCGGAGGGGGAGGACGGCGGATTCCACTTCGGGCGCGCGGTCCGCCGCCGCGGCGATCTCGGAGGCGAGGGCGTTCCAGGCGAGGTCGATGGCGGCACGCATGCGGCGGGAGCGGGAGAGGTCGCTGAGCAGGACCCCGGCGGCGGTGAGGACGGACTCGGCGGCGAAGGCGGCCCACTCGGCGTCGTCGCTGGGGCCGAGGCGGAGGGGTTCGGGGGGCTGGTTGAGGGCGATGGGGACGGGGAGGGTGGTGGTGGCGTTCTGCTCGGCGAAGGTGTCGAGCTCGCGGGTGAGGCGGCGGGTCCACTCGGGCATGCGGCTCGCGCGGTGGCGGGCGGCGGGCCACCCGGCCGCGTCACCGGCGGCGAGCCCGAGCAGAAGCCCCTCAATCCGCCGACCGCCGCCGTCGCCGCGCCCGCCGTCGCCGCGCCCGCCGTCGCCGCGCCCGCCGCTGCCGTGGGCGCCGTCGCCGTCGGTGTGCCCGCTGCCGGCCGTACGGGCCTGTGCCGCGGCGGCGGTACGGGGCTTCGCGCCCGCGGAGCCGGGCGGGCCGGCCGGGGCTCCCGCGGGGGCGGAGGAGTCCCCCACCCCGCCCCTTCCCGAAACCGGGGGCAGGCCCCCGGCCCCCCGTGCTGCCTGGGCGGATGCGGCCGCGGGCTGTGCTGTGCGCCGTTGGTCCTCCGGGTCCGGGTGTGGTGCCCCCGCACCTGGGTCGGAGACCGGGGGCAGGCCCCCGGCCCCCCAGCCGGCCCGGGAGGCCGCAGCCGGGGGCGGCGCTGCGAGCGGCCGGTCCCCCGGACCGGGGCGTGGGGCCCCCGCCCCCCGGTCGGGGGCTCCGCCCCCGTGGTCTGGGGCGCCCGCCCCCCGGTGCGGGGCTGTGGCCCGGGGTGCGGTGGGGTCCGGGGAAGGGGTTGCCGGGGTCATCTGGGGGCCTCGTATTCCGGGGTGAGGAGGTCCGCGATGTCCAGGACGTGGTAGCCCCGCATCGAGGGCAGGCAGCTGCCGCGGACCGGGCCGATGGCCGAGGACCAGGGGAGGGGGATGGCCGCCGCGCCGGAGAGGGCGCCGGAGAGGGCGCCCGCCACGGCCGCCGTGGTGTCGGCGTCGCGGCCCATGTTCACCGCGGTCAGGACCGAGGAGGGGAAATCGCCCCGGCATGCCGCGAAGGCGCCGAAGGCCAGGCCGACCGCCTCGGGGGCCAGGTCCGTCCAGGGGTAGCCGCCGATGACCACCGCCGAGCGCACCGCCCGCTCCCCGCGCGGGGCCGCGGTGACGGCCCGGCGCAGGGAGCGGGCCGTCCAGGAGTCGGAGGGGATGACCGACAGGGCCGCCGAGACCACCGATGCCGGACTGCCGCCGGCCATCGCCGCGGCGACCCCCGCCGCCACCGCCTGGCCGCCGTAGATGCCCTCGCCGTCGTGGCTGACGCAGCCGTCGATGGCGACCAGCCGGGCCGCCTCCGCGGGGCGGCCCGCCGCGAAGACCCCGAAGGGGGCCGCCCGCATGGCCAGACCGTCCGACCAGGCGTGGCGGTGTTGCGCCGAGATGGGGGCCGCCAGGCCACGGCGGAGGTTCTCCAGGGTGCCGCGCTCCGAGAAGCCCGCCCCGCGGAAGGGGCCCTCGTCCAGGTCCGCGATCCAGTGGTGCCACGCGCGCTCGACGTGCGCGACGGTGAGCGCCGATCCGTGGCGGGCCAGCAGCAGGCCCGAGAAGATCGCGTACTCCGTGTCGTCCGTGCCCGCCGGGTCCTCCGAGACGAAGCCCTCGATGCGGCCCCACTTCGCGCGGATCTGCGACGGCTTCATGTTCTCGGCGGGGGCGCCCAGCGCGTCACCCACCGCGAGGCCCAGAAGAGCGCCCCTGGCCCGTTCGAGGAGGACCTGCGGATTGCATGCAATCAGCTCCATGGCGCGCCTCTCCACTTGATGGGGCCCATATTGAGCCCTTGGGGGATTTGTGCCATGGCATGTGGTTTGTCGCTCGTCGCGAAACACCCCGCGAACACCCCCGTCACCCGGTCGCCGACCCGCAAAACCGCAGGTAAGTACGGCCTACCTTGCTGGCGGGCGGCGGAAATCGTGCGTAGTTTCGAGGTGGTCAGGGGGAGCGGGGTGTCTCGCGGCACCCGTTCGCACAAATGGGGAGATATCCGTATGTCCATCATCGACATCGAAGCACCGCTGCACACCGCGCACCGGGACAACCACACCCACCGCGACGTCAACGGCGGATGGCTGCGCCCGGCCGTCTTCGGTGCCATGGACGGACTCGTCTCCAACCTCGCGCTCATGACCGGCGTGGCCGGCGGCGCCGTCGCCCCGCACACCATCGTGATCACCGGGCTCGCGGGCCTCGCGGCCGGCGCCTTCTCGATGGCGGCCGGCGAGTACACCTCCGTCGCCTCGCAGCGCGAGCTGGTCCTCGCCGAACTGGACATAGAGCGGCAGCAGTTGCGCAAGCACCCCGTCGACGAGATGGAGGAGCTCGCCGAGCTCTACGTCTCCCGGGGCGTCGAGCCGGCACTCGCCCGCGAGGTCGCCATGCAGCTGTCCCGCGACCCCGAGCAGGCGCTGGAGATCCACGCCCGCGAGGAGCTCGGGATCGACCCCGACGACCTGCCCTCGCCGCTCGTCGCCGCCGTCTCGTCGTTCGGCTCGTTCGCGCTGGGCGCGCTGCTCCCCGTACTGCCGTACCTGCTCGGAGCCACGTCCCTGTGGCCCGCGGTGCTGCTGGCGCTGGTCGGTCTCTTCGCCTGCGGCGCGGTCGTCTCCCGGGTCACCGCGCGGTCCTGGTGGTACAGCGGGCTGCGCCAGCTGGTCCTGGGTGGCGCGGCCGCCGGTGTGACGTACATCCTGGGAACCTGGATCGGCGGAGCCGTAGGCTGACCGGGCATGGAGTGAGACACTATGCAGAGCACAACATAAGTAGTCCGTTACCTGGCGGTTTCGATCCCGTGTCCGCCGGGCATCAGACCAGGGCGCTCGGGCAATGATGCCCGCCCCGCGCCGGGACCTTCGTCCCCGTGAAGCTTTCTGAGACGTCCCCGAAGGTCCCCTCTTTTCTGCCTCGCGCAGTGTCCGCATGCTGGAATGCAATATCCGCTTCTCGGGATTGCCGTCATCATGTAACCTGCACGAAATTTCGCAGAGGGCCAACGTCGTCCCTCGGCTATGCACATATGCCACGACGACGACGGGAGAGCCGATGCGTTCCGCATCCACGCACTCCGCGACCGGCCTCAGCAGCACGGCCTGGTCGCCCATGGACGGTCGCCCCGCCCAGCAGGGCATGTACGACCCGCGCAACGAGAAGGACGCCTGCGGCGTCGGTTTCGTGGCGAACCTCACCGGCGAGGCCACCCACACCCTCGTTGAGCAGGCCCTGACCGTACTGCGGAACCTCGAGCACCGCGGCGCCACCGGCTCCGAGCCGGACTCCGGCGACGGCGCGGGAATCCTCTCCCAGGTGCCGGACGCGTTCCTGCGCGAGGTCGCGGGCTTCGATCTCCCCGAGGCCGGCGCGTACGCCGTCGGCATCGCCTTCCTCCCCGCCGACGGCACCGCACAGGCCGTCGCCGTGGAGCAGATCGAGGCCATCGCCGCCGAGGAGAACCTGACGGTCCTGGGCTGGCGCGAGGTTCCGGTCACGCCGGACCTGCTCGGCAACGGCGCCCGCACCACCATGCCGGCCTTCTCCCAGCTGTTCGTGAGCAACGGGACGTCCGGCATCGAGCTGGACCGCAAGGCATTCGTCCTGCGCAAGCGCGCCGAGCGCGAGGCCGGGGTCTACTTCCCGTCGCTCTCCGCCCGCACCATCGTCTACAAGGGCATGCTGACCACCGGCCAGCTGGAGCCCTTCTTCCCGGACCTCTCCGACCGCCGTTTCGCCTCGGCCGTCGCCCTGGTCCACTCCCGGTTCTCGACGAACACCTTCCCGTCCTGGCCGCTCGCCCACCCGTACCGCTTCGTCGCGCACAACGGCGAGATCAACACGGTCAAGGGCAACCGCAACTGGATGAAGGCCCGCGAGTCCCAGCTGGCGTCCGACGTCTTCGGCGACGGCGCGCTGGACCGGATCTTCCCGATCTGCACCCCGGACGCCTCCGACTCGGCCTCCTTCGACGAGGTCCTGGAGCTGCTCCACCTCGGTGGCCGCTCGCTCCCGCACAGCGTGCTGATGATGATCCCCGAGGCGTGGGAGAACCACACCTCGATGGACCCGGCCCGCCGCGCGTTCTACCAGTACCACTCCACGATGATGGAGCCCTGGGACGGCCCGGCCTGCGTCACCTTCACCGACGGCACCCAGGTCGGCGCGGTCCTCGACCGCAACGGTCTGCGCCCCGGCCGCTACTGGGTCACCGACGACGGCCTCGTCGTCCTCGGCTCCGAGGTCGGCGTGCTCGACATCGACCCGGCCAAGGTCGTCCGCAAGGGCCGCCTGCAGCCCGGCAAGATGTTCCTCGTCGACACCGCCCAGAAGCGGATCATCGAGGACGACGAGATCAAGAACGAGCTGGCCGCCGCCGCCCCCTACGCGGACTGGCTGGAGACCGGCGAGATCGAGCTGTCGGACCTGCCCGAGCGCGAGCACATCGTGCACACCCACGCCTCGGTCACCCGCCGCCAGCAGACCTTCGGCTACACCGAGGAAGAGCTCCGCGTCATCCTCGCGCCGATGGCCCGCACCGGCGGCGAGCCGCTCGGCTCCATGGGCACGGACTCCCCGATCGCGGCCCTGTCCGAGCGCCCCCGGCTGCTCTTCGACTACTTCACCCAGCTCTTCGCGCAGGTCACCAACCCGCCGCTGGACGCCATCCGCGAGGAGCTCGTCACCTCGCTGCTGTCCTCGATCGGCCCGGAGTCCAACCTCCTGGAGCCGACCGCCGCGTCCTGCCGCAGCGTCACGCTGCCGTTCCCGGTGATCGACAACGACGAGCTGGCCAAGCTCATCCACATCAACGCCGACGGCGACATGCCGGGCATGAAGGCCGCCACCCTCTCGGGCCTCTACCGGGTCTCGGGCGGCGCCGACGCGCTGGCCGCCCGGATCGCGGAGATCCGTACCGAGGCCGACGCCGCCATCGCGGCCGGCGCCCGCCTGATCGTCCTCTCGGACCGCCACTCGGACGCCGAGCACGCGCCGATCCCGTCGCTGCTGCTCACCTCCGCCGTGCACCACCACCTCATCGCGACCAAGCAGCGCACCCAGGTGGGCCTGCTCGTCGAGGCCGGTGACGTCCGCGAGGTCCACCACGTCGCACTGCTCATCGGCTACGGCGCCGCCGCGGTCAACCCGTACCTCGCCATGGAGTCCGTCGAGGACCTGCTGCGCGCCGGTACCTTCCTGTCCGGCCTGGAGCCGGAGAAGGCCATCAAGAACCTGATCTACGCGCTCGGCAAGGGCGTCCTGAAGGTCATGTCCAAGATGGGCATCTCCACCGTCGCCTCCTACCGCGGCGCCCAGGTCTTCGAGGCCATCGGCCTGAACCAGGAGTTCGTCGACAGCTACTTCGGCGGCACCGCCACCAAGATCGGCGGCGCCGGCCTGGACGTCGTCGCCAAGGAGGTGGCCGCCCGCCACGCCAAGGCGTACCCCGCCTCCGGCATCCCGGCCACGCACCGCGCGCTGGAGATCGGCGGCGAGTACCAGTGGCGCCGCGAGGGCGAGCCGCACCTGTTCGACCCGGAGACGGTCTTCCGCCTCCAGCACGCCACCCGCAACCGCCGGTACGACATCTTCCGGCAGTACACGGACCGCGTGAACGAGCAGTCCGAGCGCCTGATGACGCTCCGCGGCCTGTTCGGCTTCAAGTCCGACCGCCCGTCGATCTCCATCGACGAGGTCGAGCCGGTCTCCGAGATCGTCAAGCGCTTCTCCACCGGCGCCATGTCGTACGGCTCCATCTCCAAGGAGGCGCACGAGACCCTCGCCATCGCCATGAACCAGCTGGGCGGCAAGTCCAACACCGGTGAGGGCGGCGAGGACCCGGAGCGCCTGTACGACCCGGCGCGGCGTTCGTCGATCAAGCAGGTCGCCTCCGGCCGCTTCGGCGTCACCTCCGAGTACCTGGTCAACGCGGACGACATCCAGATCAAGATGGCGCAGGGCGCCAAGCCCGGCGAGGGCGGCCAGCTGCCCGGCCACAAGGTCTACCCGTGGGTCGCCAAGACGCGTCACTCCACCCCGGGTGTCGGCCTGATCTCCCCGCCGCCGCACCACGACATCTACTCCATCGAGGACCTGGCTCAGCTGATCCACGACCTCAAGAACGCCAACCCCGCCGCGCGCATCCACGTGAAGCTCGTGTCCGAGGTCGGTGTCGGTACGGTCGCGGCCGGTGTCTCCAAGGCCCACGCGGACGTCGTGCTCATCTCCGGCCACGACGGCGGTACGGGTGCCTCCCCGCTCACCTCGCTGAAGCACGCGGGCGGTCCCTGGGAGCTCGGCCTCGCCGAGACCCAGCAGACCCTGCTGCTCAACGGGCTGCGCGACCGGATCGTCGTCCAGACCGACGGCCAGCTCAAGACCGGCCGCGACGTCATCATCGCCGCGCTGCTCGGCGCCGAGGAGTTCGGTTTCGCGACCGCGCCGCTCGTCGTCTCCGGCTGCGTCATGATGCGCGTCTGCCACCTGGACACCTGCCCGGTCGGCATCGCCACGCAGAACCCGGTCCTGCGCGACCGCTTCTCCGGCAAGCCGGAGTTCGTCGTCAACTTCTTCGAGTTCATCGCGGAGGAGGTGCGCGAGCTCCTCGCCGAGCTGGGCTTCCGCACGATCGAGGAGGCCGTCGGCCACGCCGAGCTCCTCGACACCACGAAGGCCGTCACGCACTGGAAGGCCCAGGGCCTGGACCTCGAGCCCCTCTTCTACGTGCCCGAGCTGCCCGAGGGCGCGGTCCGCCACGCCCTGATCGAGCAGGACCACGGTCTGGAGAAGGCCCTCGACAACGAGCTGATCGAGCTCGCGGCCGACGCGCTGAACGCCGACACCGCGGAGGCGGCCCTGCCGGTCCGCGCCCAGGTCGCGATCCGCAACATCAACCGGACCGTCGGCACCATGCTCGGCCACCAGGTCACCAAGAAGTTCGGTGGCGCGGGCCTGCCCGACAACACCATCGACCTGACCTTCACAGGTTCGGCCGGTCAGTCCTTCGGCGCCTTCGTGCCGAAGGGCGTCACCCTCCGCCTGGAGGGCGACGCCAACGACTACGTCGGCAAGGGCCTGTCGGGCGGCCGCGTGATCGTCCGTCCCGACCGGGGCGCCGACCACCTCGCCGAGTACTCCACCATCGCCGGCAACACCATCGGCTACGGCGCCACCGGCGGCGAGATGTTCCTGCGCGGCCGCACCGGCGAGCGCTTCTGCGTCCGCAACTCCGGCGCCCTGGTCGTCTCGGAGGGCGTGGGCGACCACGGCTGCGAGTACATGACCGGCGGCCAGGCCGTCGTCCTGGGCGAGACGGGCCGCAACTTCGCGGCCGGCATGTCGGGCGGCGTCGCGTACGTCGTCGACCTCGCCAAGGAGAACGTCAACGTCGGCAACGTCGAGGCCATCGAGACCGGCCTCTCCGACGCCGACAAGCAGTGGCTGCACGATGTGGTGCGCCGCCACGAGGAGGAGACCGGCTCGACCGTGGCCGCGAAGCTCCTGGCTGACTGGGACGCCTCGGTGGCCCGCTTCAGCAAGATCATCCCGACCACGTACAAGGCAGTGCTCGCCGCCAAGGACGCCGCTGAGCTGGCCGGACTCTCCGAGTCCGAGACCACCGAGAAGATGATGGAGGCGGCGACCAATGGCTGACCCGAAGGGCTTCCTCACCACCCCGCGCGAGACCGCCTGCTCCCGTCCCGTGGCCGAACGGCTGAAGGACTGGAACGAGGTCTACGTCCCGGGCTCGCTGCTGCCGATCATCAGCAAGCAGGCCGGCCGCTGCATGGACTGCGGCATCCCGTTCTGCCACAACGGGTGCCCGCTCGGGAACCTGATCCCGGAGTGGAACGACTTCGCGTACCGCGAGGACTGGACCGCGGCCTCGGAGCGTCTGCACGCGACGAACAACTTCCCGGAGTTCACCGGGCGGCTGTGCCCGGCCCCGTGCGAGTCGGCGTGCGTCCTCGGCATCAACCAGCCGGCCGTCACGATCAAGAACGTCGAAGTCTCGATCATCGACAAGGCCTGGGACAACGGCGACGTCACCCCGCAGGCCCCGGAGCGGCTGTCCGGCAAGACCGCCGCCGTCATCGGCTCCGGCCCGGCGGGTCTCGCCGCGGCCCAGCAGCTGACCCGGGCCGGCCACACCGTGGTGGTGTACGAGCGCGCCGACCGCATCGGCGGTCTGCTCCGCTACGGCATCCCCGAGTTCAAGATGGAGAAGGTGCACATCAACCGCCGCATCGAGCAGATGCGCGCGGAGGGCACCAAGTTCCGCACGGGCGTCGAGGTCGGCCGCGACATCACCGCCACCGACCTGCGCAAGCGGTTCGACGCGGTGGTCATCGCGGCGGGCGCCACCGTCTCCCGCGACCTCCCGGTCCCGGGCCGCGAGCTGAACGGCATCCACTTCGCGATGGAGTACCTGCCGCTCGCGAACAAGGTCCAGGAGGGCGACTTCATGGCGCCCCCCATCACGGCCGAGGGCAAGCACGTGGTCGTCATCGGCGGCGGCGACACCGGCGCGGACTGCGTGGGCACCGCCCACCGCCAGGGCGCGGCCTCGGTCACGCAGCTGGAGATCATGCCGAAGCCGGGCGAGGACCGTAACGCCAACCAGCCCTGGCCGACGTTCCCGATGCTGTACAAGGTCACCTCGGCGCACGAGGAGGGCGGTGAGCGGGTCTACTCCGTCTCCACCACCCACTTCGAGGGCGACGAGGACGGCAACGTCCAGGCCCTGCACCTCGTCGAGGTGGAGTTCAAGGACGGCAAGCTGGAGCAGAAGCCGGGTACCGAGCGCGTCCTCCCCGCGCAGCTGGTCACCCTGGCGATGGGCTTCACCGGCACCGACCAGGCCAACGGCCTGGTGGAGCAGTTCGGCCTGGAGCTGGACGGCCGCGGCAACGTCGCCCGCGACGCCTCCTACGCGACCAACGTCGACGGCGTCTTCGTCGCCGGCGACGCGGGCCGCGGCCAGTCGCTCATCGTCTGGGCCATCGCGGAAGGCCGCTCGGCCGCCCGCGGCGTGGACCGCTTCCTGACCGGCAGCAGCACCCTCCCGTACCCGGTCAAGCCGACGGACCGCTCGCTGACCGTGTAATACGGGCAGCGGCAACACCCGCAACACCCCCGCCTCGCGAAGGGCGGGACCCCTCATACGGTCCGTACAAAGGCGTACGGAACTCCCGGCACAGCGCCCGCCATGTCCCCGACCAGGGATGGCGGGCGCTGTGGCGTGTGCGGGGCTACTCGGGCTGGACGACCGTGGCGCCCCAGCGGGTGGACGGGGTCGAGGTCGTCACCCAGGCCCCGTAGCCGCCCTGGAGGCCGGAGCCGAGGGGGACGGTGACGCGGGCCGGGTCCGTCGCGGGGCAGTCGACCGTGAACGGGGCCGGGTCGCGGTCCGGGTGGTTGTCGAGGTGGAAGGCCACCTCGATGCTGCCGCCACCGGCACAGCCGAAGGTGATGAACGTGTCCAGCCGCGGCGAGAGGCCGCCCGAGACGAAGCCGCTGGAACCGGTGTGCTCGGCGATCCAGATCAGTCCGTCGGGGCCCGGGTAGCCGATGATCTCGTCTGTCGGTGCGGCCTGGGCCGGTGCTGCCGCGAGCGTCAGCGTGACCGCAGCGGTCAGTGCGGCGAGGGTGGTGGCCTGCTTCTTCATGTGATCCCCCAGGTGGTGTCGTTCGTATCGACACCCGCGACGTTAGCCAGTGGTACTGACACCCGCCTGAGTACAGGTACTTACCCGCGAGTATTGACTAAAAGTCAAATCGGGTCCACGCTCGGGGCGAGCCGTCGTCGCCCTGTGGGAGGTCGCCCGTGAGTACGGAAGAACTGGCCCGGTTGCAAACGGAGTTGGGGGCAGTCGAACTGCCCGGATCCTTCGGCTCGCTCGCGCCGCAGGACGTGACGCGGCTCGCCGACGCGCTGCGCGCCGAGCGCGCGCGGCAGGCCGGCGGGCTGAACGAGGCCGCCGAGGAAGCGCTCAAGCTCGTGCCCGCCCTCGCGCGCGGGGCCGTCCGCAAGGTGCTGTTCCGGTGAGCGCCGGGAGCCGTGCCGAGGTGGAGAAGGTCGCCCGGCTGGTGGGCCTCGACACCGCCGAGGTCGGATTCCTGGCGGGGCTGCCGGGCGAGGACGTACGGGCCTTCCGGGAGCGGGCCACCGCCGCGCTCTTCGACGGCGCCCCCGAGATGCTCGACCGGATCGCCGCCGCCACCAAGCTGGTGCCCGCCGGGGTCGCCGCCGCCATCTCGCAGAAGGCGCTCGGCCCCCGGCTGGCCGCGGCGGTCGCCGGGCGGCTGGAGGCCGGACGCGCCGCCGACATCATCGAGAAGCTGCCCGTCTCCTTCACCGCCGAGTCCTGTGCCCACCTCGACCCGCGGAAGATCGCCGCGGTCGTGGACCGGCTCGACGAAGGGCTCGTCGTACGGATCGCCGTCGTGCTCGCCGAGAGGCGCGACCATCTGACGATGGGCCGGTTCGTCGGGCACATGCGGGACCAGGTGCTCGGGCGGATCCTGGAACAGGTGGGTGACTCCGATGTGTTGAAGGCCGGCTTCTACGTGGACCTGCCCGAGCGGCTGCCCCGGATCCTCGAACTCATGGGCGACGAGCGGCTCGCCTCGGTGGTCCGCACCGCCTCCGCCGCCGGGCTCTGGGAGGAGGCCCTCGCCGTCGCCACCATGGTCGGCGGGGACCAGCGGCTGCGGATCGCCCAGCTCACCGCCCGCCTCGACGGGGCCGAGCTGGACTCACTCGTGCGGGTGACGCACGAGCGGGGGCTGTGGGAGACGCTGCTGCCGCTCGTCGCCCTGCTCGGCGAGGAGGACCGGCTCGCCGTGGCCCGGCTGGACTCCCTGCGGGACCCGCAGGTGCTGGCCGGCGTGGTCCGGGCCGTCGTGGCGACCGGGCTGTGGGGCGAGTTCCTGCCGCTGGTCGGAGTCCTGCCCGAGGAGGCGCGCAAGGTGGTGGCGGACGCGGCGGCCGCGCTGGGCGACGCCGAACTGGACGCGCTCGTACGGGAGGTGGACAAGCAGGACCTGTGGGAGCTGGTGCTGCCGCTGGTCGAGCTGATGGAGGAGGCGGGCAAGGAGCGGATCTTCGCGCTCCCGGCCTTCCAGGACCAATCCTGACCCTGGCCGAGTCGAGGGGTGCGGCGCCATGGCCGGGGCTCTGCCCCCGACCGCTGCTGCCCGGCGCCGCGCCCGAGGCGGTCGGGGGTGCACCGGCACCGCCCCGCAACGCATAGGCCGTACGGGCCATCTGGGGGACGGATCGGTGCAGTTGGGGCGGGACCCCGTCTGGTAACAGTGGGTCACATGCCCATCCGAACGCTGCTGAGCGGCCTCCTCGGCGCCGCCCTGCTGGTCCCGGTACTGCCCACCGGGACGACCGCCGCCGCCGACGCGCGAACCATCGACTACGGCGGTCTGCGGCTCACCGTCCCCGCCGACTGGCGGGTCGTCGACCTCGACCTCGACCCCGACGCCTGCCTGCGCCTCGACCTCCCCACCCTCTACCTCGGCCACGCCGGCACCCAGAGCCGGTGCACCGGCCGGGCCGTCGCCGGCCGCGCCGACACCCTCCACCTCGAACCCCTCGACGGAGCCCCCGAACGCGCCGACATCCCCACCATCGCGGTCGACTCCGGAACCACGCTGCCCGAGACCCCGCCCCGGTCCGACAGCAACGAGCTGCGGTACGCCCTGACCCGGCCCGGCGTCATGGCCACCGTCTCCTACGGGGCCGCGCCCGACGCCGTACGCCGGGTCCTGGCGCGCGCCCGCGCCGTGACCCCCACCGCCCCCCGCCCCAGGCACCCCGCCGAGCCCGCGCTGGCCGCCGACGGCGAGACGCTCCGTACCGCACAGGTGCCCTTCACCGGCGAGGGCTTCGACGCCTGCACCGCCCCGTCCCAGCGGTCCATGGACACCTGGCGGGCCGATTCCCCCTTCGGCGCGGTCGGCATCTACATCGGCGGCGGCGCCCGGGCCTGCGCCCAGCCGCGGCTCACGGCCGACTGGGTCCGGCGGCAGGCCGGGGCGGGCTGGCACCTCATGCCGATCTGGGTGGGCCCGCAGCCCTGGCACAGCGCCGGAACCGGCCTGTCCACCGACCCCTCCGAGGCCGACGCGCAGGGCACGGCCGCCGCCGACGGCGCGGTGGCCGCCGCCGGATCCCTGGGGCTGCCCCCGGGCACCGTGCTCTACAACGACCTGGAGCACTACGACGACCGCGCCACCTGGGAGGCCCCGGTCGTCGCCTACCTGACCGCCTGGACGGTCCGGCTGCACGACCTCGGCTACCGCTCCGGCGCCTACGTCTCGGCGAGCTCCGGGGTCAAGGCGCTGAAGGCCCACCACCACCAGGCCCCCGAGGCCATGCCGGACGTGCTGTGGGTCGCCCGCTGGAACGACTCGCCCTCCGTCGGCGACGCCGACATGGGCCTGCCGACGGGTACCCCCAAGTGGGCGGGCCGGCGCCGCGCCCACCAGTTCCGCGGCGACCACACGGCCTCCTACGGCGGAGTGACCATCACCATCGACCGCAGCTGGATCGACATCGACCCCTCCGTCATCGGGACCGCCGACATCTTCCCGCTCAGCTGACGGGGTCCTCCCGCGGCGGCTCGTCGTCATTGCCCCGGCGGATGGTGCGCAGGCCGCGCGCCGGGGTCCAGGTCCGCACCACCAGATCGTCCCCCTCCACGCCGATGTGCACGACCTCCGTCAGATCGGCGTGGAAGAGGTGGAACGGGTGCGGGGTGTCCGTCTCCTCCGCGTACCGGTGCAGCTCGGGCGGGTCCACCTGCTCCACCGCGCGCCCGGAGATCCGTACGTCCCCGTCCGGCATCTCCTCGCCCGCGCCCGGATTGGTGTGCAGGGCGAACCGCGGATCGCGCTGGAGGTCCCGGGCCTTCAACGAGCCCGCCATCATGCCCAGCCACAGCTCCCCGCCGCGGATGTCGACATTCAGCCCGGCCAGCCGGGGGGAGCCGTCCTTGCGGAGGGTGGCCAGGACGTGGTGCGGGTACTGCGCGAAGCGGGCCTGGACGGCCGCCGCGAACTCCGGCTCCGCCTTCTCGAACGCTGCCCAGTTGTTCTTCGTCATACCTCCATCAAAGCGCGCGGTGCCGACGGACGCCGCTCAGGCGCGCACGATGCCCGCGCCGCGCGCTGCCTTCAGCCAGTCCGGGAACTCGCCGATCAGGCGGTCGTACAGCTCCGAGTCCGGGACGGCGCGTGGGTCGGGGCCCGCGTGGAAGTAGCCGGCGTTGTCCACCACGCGCCGGTCCGGGACGGGCAGTTCGTCCAGCCGGCGCAGGAAGTCGAACTGCGAGCTGCGGGTGTTGCCGAAGCCGACGAACTGCCAGAAGAGCGGCAGCCGGGCCGCCTTGCACAGGTACTTCTCCGCCGCGAACCTGCTGAGCGGCCCTCCGTCCGTCTGGAAGACGACCAAGGCCGGGTCCGCGGCCCCCGAATCCAGGTAGTGGTCGATCACCGCTTCCATCGCCGCGTCGTAGGACGTCTTGCCCATGTGGCCGAGGCGGGAGGCCATCTCGGTGACCCGGCCCTCGTGCCCGGCCAGGGAGATCTCCTCCATCGCGTCGACCTCGGTGGAGAAGAACACCACCGGGACGCGGCCGTCGTCGTCCAGGTGCGCGGACAGCCCCAGCACCCGGTCGGCGAGGGCCTGCACGCTGCCGTCCCTGTAGTACGGGCGCATCGACCCGGAGTAGTCCAGGACCAGGTAGACCGCGGCGCGCCCGCCCTCCAGGCCGTACTTGCGCAGGGAGACCCCGGCGCTCTTGTAGAGGCTCACGAGCGCCGGAGCCGTTTCCTCGACCTTGCGGAGGCTGATCGCACTGCCCGTCATGGGGCCGAGGGTACGTCAGCCCGCCGACAGGAAGGCCAGTTCGGCCGCCAGCCGTTCCCGGTGCGCGGAGGGCGTGCCGAACAGGTGGGCGGAGCCGTGGGCGCGCTTGAAGAACTCGTGCGCCCCGTGCTCCCAGGTGATGCCGATGCCGCCGTGCAGCTGGATCGTCTCCCCGGCGACGTACGCGAACGCCTCCGAGCAGGCCGCCTTGGCCGCGGCGGCGAGCTCCGGCCGGTCCCCGGCGCCGGCGGCTGCCGCGAGGGCCAGCGAACGGGCCGTCTCCACCGCCGTGTACATGTCCGCCAGTCGGTGTTTCACCGCCTGGAAGGAGCCGATGGGCCGCCCGAACTGGACCCGGTCCTTCGCGTACCGGACCGTCACCTCCAGGGCCCGGCCGGCCGCCCCCGCCTGCTCGGCGGCCAGCGCCGTGCAGGCCGCGTCCCGCACCCGCGCGAGGATCCGGGCGCCGTCGGCGCAGAGCAGCCGGGCCGGGGTCCGGTCCAGGGCCAGCTCCGCGAGGGGGCGGGTGCGGTCCATGGTGGACCGTACGGTGAAGGCCGCGGGCGGCGCGGTGAGTTCGAACAGGCCGAGACCGCCGTTGCCGCCCTCGCCGGTCCTGGCGAAGGCCAGCAGCAGCCCGGGCTCCACCGGCCCGGCCAGGACGTACCGCTTGGCCCCGGTGAGCAGCCAGTCGGAACCGGCCCGCTCCGCCCGCGCGGCCAGGTCGTCGGCCGCCCAGCTCCCGCGCCCGGCGGCGGAGGTCTCCGCCCAGGCCAGCGCGCCCACCACCGTGCCCTCCGCCAGCCCCGGCAGGTGCCGTGCGCACGCCTCCCGGTCGCCCGACTCCAGCAGCGCCCGTGCGGTCAGCACCGCCGAGCCCAGATACGGTACGGGGCTCAGCGCGCGGCCCAGCTCCGCCATGACCACCCCGACCTCGGCGGCCCCGCAGCCCAGGCCCCCGTACTCCTCCGGCACCGCCAGCGCGGCCGCGCCCACCTGCGCCGTCAGCGGGGCCCAGGCCGCGTGGCCGGGGTGCCGCGCGAGGACCGCCCGTACGGCCGCGCCCAGTTCCTCCTGCTCGGGGGTCCATTCCAGGCCGGTCATGCGGAATCCCCCCGCGCCGCGCGCCGCAACTCCGTCTTCAGCAGCTTCCCGCCGGCGTTGCGCGGGAGCTCGGCCAGCCGCGTGAACCGCCGCGGCACCTTGAAGTTGGCCAGCCGCTCCCGGGACCAGGCGGTCAGCTCCGCGGCCGTGACCGGGCCGGTGGTGACCACGTAGGCCACCCCGACCTCGCCGAGCCGCTCGTCGGGGGCCCCGACCACCGCCGCGTCGGTGACGGCCGGGTGGGTCAGCAGGACGTTCTCCACCTCCGCCGGATAGGCGTTGAACCCGCCGACCACGTACATGTCCTTCAGCCGGTCGGTGATCGAGAGGTAGCCGCGCCCGTCCAGGACGCCGATGTCCCCGGTGCGCAGCCACCCGCCGGGCAGGATCGCCTCGGCGGTGGACGCCGGGTCGTCCAGGTAGCCGGGGGTGACGTGGTAGCCGCGGACCTGCACCTCCCCGGCCTCCCCGGCGGGCAGCACCGCGCCGAGCGGGGAGGCGATCCGTACCTCGGTGTCCGGCAGCGGCAGGCCGACGGTGTGGGCGAGGGTCCAGGCGTCGGCGTCGGTGGGGCAGACGGTGACGACGCCGCCGGACTCCGTCAGTCCGTACGCCGTGAACACGTCGGGGGCGCCCAGCACCTCGCGGATCTCCTCGACGAGGGCGGTCGGCACGGAGGCGGCGCCGGTGCCGGCCAGCCGCAGCGCGGACAGGTCGTGGGCGGCGCGCCCGGGGTGGCGGATCAGGCCGTGGAAGACGGTCGGCGGACCCATCAGGCAGGTCACCCGCTCGGCGGCCATGCGCGCCAGGATGCGGTCGGTGTCGTAGACGGCCTCGGGGAGCATGGTGACCCCGCGCAGCAGGCAGGCCAGGACGCCCGCCTTGTAGCCGAAGGTGTGGAAGAAGGGGTTGACCAGCAGGTACCGGTCGCCGGGGCGCAGGGTGACCAGCTCGGACCAGGAGCTGTAGAGCAGGATCGTCTGGCCGTGGGTGGTCGTCACGCCCTTGGAGCGGCCGGTGGTGCCGGAGGTGTAGAGGATGTCGCTGAGGTCGTCGGGGCGTATCAGGTCCGCCCGGGCGAGGCGTTCGGCCTCGGTGACGGACTCCCCGGCGGCCAGGTACGCCTCCCAGGTCTCGGCGCCCGTCCCGCCCCGCAGGACGACGGTGGAGCCGAGCGCGCCGAGGTCCTCGCCCGAGGTGTGCAGGGCTTCGGCGTAGTCGGTGCCGAGGAAGCCGCGCTCGGTGAAGAGCACGCGGGCTCCGCTGCGCCGGATGATGTCGGCCGCCTCGGCGGGCTTGTAGCGGGTGTTGACCGGTACGAGGACCGCTCCCGCGGCGACCGCGCCGAGGGCGGCGGTGATCCACCGGCGGCTGTTGGGGGCCCAGAGCGCCACCCGGTCGCCGGGCCGGATCCCGTGCGCGATCGCGGCGCGGGCGGCCGCGGCGGTTTCGGCGGCCAGCCGGGTGAAGGTCCAGCGGACCTCGCCGTCGACGAGCGCCTCCGACTCCCCGTAGGCGGCGGCCGCGTACTCCGGGAGCCGGGCGAGCGTGGCGGGTGGTGCGGGCGGTGGTGGCATCGGACCCTCCCTGTGCGACGAGCGAGTGGCGAGCGAGCGAGCGTGAGCCGTATCCAACCACAGCTATTTCTGTTAGGCATATACCTAGTAGGCATAATCCACTCGGGAGGTTTCCATGCCGGACCTCAAGTCCGCCCTGTCCAGCTTCTGCACCGGCGTCGCCGTCATCACGGCACGCGGAAGCGACGGCCACCCCGTCGGAATGGCCGTGCAGTCCTTCTCCTCCGTGTCCCTGGACCCGCCGCTGGTCTGCTTCTGCCCCGCCCGTACGTCGACCACCTGGCCGAGGATCCGGGCCGCCGGCGCCTTCGCCGTCAACATCCTGGCCGAGGACCAGCAGGAGCTCTGCCGCCGCTTCGCCGTCACCGGGGGAGACAAGTTCGCCGGCGTGCCCTGGCGGGCGGGCGGCAACGGCGCGCCCCTCCTCGACGGGGTCCTCGCGACCGTCGAGTGCGTGCTGGAGGGCGTCCTCGACGGCGGCGACCACGCCATCGTGCTCGGCCGCGTCACCGACCTGACCGCGCACCGCGCCGGCGAGCCGCCGCTGCTCTACTTCCGGCGCGCCTACGGGCGCTTGCCGAGCTCCTCGATGTCGGAGAGCATGGCGGCCGCCAGGTCGCGCTCGGAGGCGTAGTACCGCTCCGCCCACTTGAGGGTGAGCGTCGGGTACGCCCACGCCGCCTCGTCCTTCGCGCCTTCCACGTCGGCCACCGCGCGGCGCCGCATCTTCTCGGCGAACTCCTGGTGCTGTACGAGGACTTCGCGCATCTGCCCGGGCTCCAGCAGGTGGCCCAGCCACAGCCGCAGCATCGGCCCGTGCTTGAGCACCGGTGGGTCGACCGGGGCCTCGCGCGCCCACTCCCGTACGGCCGCCATGCCCTCGTCGGTGATCCGGTAGACCCGCTTGTCGCGGGTGCCGCTCTCCGGGGCGACCATGCGCGAGGAGGCGTAGCCGGCCTTCTCCAGCCGCTTGAGCTCCCCGTAGATCTGGCTGAAGGACGGGCTCCAGTAGAAGAAGCGCAGCGACCAGTCCGACCACTTCTTCAAGTCGTAGCCGGAGAGCTCCTCCCCGAAGGAGAGCAGGCCGAGCACCGCCCAGCTGGTCGCGGGGAGGGTCTGCCTCTTCGTCGCGCCCGCCGCTTCGTCCGCCGCTTCGTCCGCCGTCTCTTCCGCCGTCTCTTCTGCCACGCAGCGCAGTCTACGACCGGTCCCCGCGGTGCCCTTCCCCCTGAGGGGTATGACTGCTAGAAGTATTTCTATTAGAAATAACTCCCTGGATGGAGGGACCTCACCGTGAAGTTCTCGATGATCTTCGAGGCGCAGCTCGTCGATCCCACCCCCGAACGCGAGCGCCAGGTCATCCACGACTGCGTCGAACAGGCCGTCTTCGCCGAGGAGATGGGCTTCGACCGGATCTGGGCCGTCGAACACCACTCCCTGACCCAGTACGCCCACATGAGCGCCTCCGAGATCTTCCTGACCTGGGTCGCCGCCCGGACGCAGAAGATCCGGATCGGCCACGGCGTCGTCACGATGCCCTTCGGCTACCAGCACCCGGTACGCGTCGCCGAGCGCGCCGCCATGCTCGACGTCCTCTCCGGCGGCCGCGTCGACATGGGTGCCGGGCGCGGCGCCACCCGCCAGGAGATGTCCATGTACGGGGTCCGCCCCGAGGACACCTACCCGCAGATGGAGGAAGCGCTGCGGATCTTCTCCGCCGCCTGGAGGGAACCGGAGTTCGAGTGGCACGGCTCCCTCGACATCGGCCCCGGTGCGATCCTGCCCCGCCCCGTCCAGGACCCGCACCCGCCGCTCTTCATGGCCTGCTCCAAGCACGACACCCTCAAGCTCGCCGCCGAACTCGGCATCGGAGCCCTGGTGATGGGCTTCGCCGGCGCCGACGACGTACGCGCCATGCGCAAGTTCTACGACGAGGCCATCGCCACCCGAGGCACCGAGCGCTTCGTGTCCGACCGGCCCAACGACCACCTCTCCGCCCTCTGCCCGACCATCGTCCTCGACGACGCCGAACGGGCGCTGCGGCTCGGCACCCGGGGACAGCGCTTCTTCGCCGAGTCCATCGCGCACTGGTACGGCAACGGCCCCGAACCCACCGGCCACGCCGAGGACGAGGACCACGTGGCCGCCCTCGCGCACGGCCGCGAGGAGCTCGTCGCGAAGCTGCACGAGGCGAACATCCCGGCCCGCCCCGTCGACACCGGCACCTACAACGCGGAGCACGCCTACGGCAGCGCCGAGACCGCCATCGCCTACGTCGAGCAGCTGCGCGAGATCGGCGTCGACGAGGTGATGTGCCTGATCCAGATGGGCACCGTGCCGCAGGAGGCGTGCATGGAGACCATCCGCCAGTGGGGCGAGAAGGTCATCCCGCACTTCCGCGCGCTGGAGGGCTGAGCCATGGCCGTATCCCTCGACGGGAAGGTCGTCGTCATCACCGGCGCCGGGCGCGGCCAGGGCGCGGCCGAGGCCCGGCTGTGCGCCGCGGCCGGGGCCCGGGTCGTCGTCACGGACGTACGGCAGGAGGAGGGCCGGGCGGTGGCGGCCTCGCTGGGTGACCAGGGGCTGTACGTACGGCACGACGTGGCCGACGCGGCGAGCTGGACGGGCGTGGTGGAGGCGGCGGTCGCGGCCTTCGGCACGGTGTCGGCGCTGGTCAACAATGCGGCGCTGTGGCGCACGGCGCACGTGGAGGAGCAGACCCTCGAAGGCTTCGAGGCCCTGCTGCGGGTCAACCTGCTGGGGCCGTTCCTCGGCATCCGGGCGGTGGCGCCGGTCCTGCGGGCGGGTGGCGGGGGCTCGGTCGTCAACATCTCCTCGACGGCCGGACTGGTCGGGATACCGGGCCACGCGGCCTACGGATCCACCAAGTTCGGGCTGCGCGGCCTGACCCGGTCGGCGGCGCTGGACCTGGCGCGCGACCGGATCCGGGTCAACTCGGTGCACCCCGGGGCCATCGACACCCCGATGGTGGCCGAGGCGGTCGCGGGCCGGGACTGGTCGCACGTGCCGCTGGGCCGGATGGGGCGGCCGGAGGAGGTCGGGGAGCTGGTCCTCTTCCTCTGCTCGGACGCGTCCTCGTACGTGACGGGCACGGAGTTCACGGTCGACGGGGGGATGACGACGGCATGAGCGATCTCCTGTCACCGGCGGCCCGGCAGCTGTGCGACGCCATGACGGCCGGCTTCCCCGGCCCCGGCGATCCGGCGGCCCTGCGGGCGGCGGCGGCCTCCGGTCCCCGTCCGCGCGGCCCGGAGGTGGCCTCGGTGTACGACGCGGTGGCGGACGGCGTGCCGGTCCGGGTCTACGACCCCGCCCCGGGAGCCGGGGGCCGCCCCCTGGTCGTCTACCTCCACGGCGGCGGCTGGGTGATGTGCGGCCTGGACACCCACGACGCGCTGTGCCGCAGGCTGGCCGCCGCCTCGGGCGCGGTGCTGGTCTCGGCGGACTACCGACTCGCCCCGGAACACCCCTGGCCGGCGGCGCCGGACGACGCGCTGACCGTGCTGCTGTGGGCGCGCGCGCAGGCGCCGGCGCTGGGCTGCGACCCGGACCGGGTGGTGGTCGCGGGGGACTCCAGCGGCGGCAACCTCGCCGCCGTCACCGCGCTGCGGGCCCCCGAACTGGTCGCGGGCCAGCTGCTGTTCTATCCGCCGCTGGACGCGTCGATGGGCTTCGAGTCGGTGACCGCGTACGGGCGCGGCTACTTCCACACCGCCGCGCACATGGCCTGGTACTGGGACCAGTACGGCGGCGACCCGGACCACCCGCACGTCTCCCCGCTGCGCGCCCCCGACCTGTCGGGGCTCCCGCGCACCCTGATCGTCCTCGCGGACTGCGACGTACTGCGGGACGAGGGCCTCGCGTACGCGCGCCGCCTGGCCGAGGCGGGCGTCGACTGCGCGGTCCAGCTCCACCCGGCCGTCTTCCACGGCTTCCTGGGGCTACCGCTGCAGACCGCGGCGACGGCCCTGGCGGGCGCGGCGGCGTGGGTGGCGGCGGTGGAGTAGGGGGGCGGGGCGGCCGGATTCGAACCGGCGTCCTCCTCCATGCTGTGTAGGCGCACTACCTCTGTGCTACGACCCCGCCCTTGCCCCGGATCCTACGAGACGCGCCGGGAGGACCGCACCCGGATTTCCCCGGGTGTGGTCCGGCGGGCCGCGGCCCTGAAACCGCTGGCCAACGCGCCGCGGGCCTCCGTAGGGTCGCCCGCATGTCCACCACCACCCTCTGGCGCCCTACGGGCCCCGTCGAGCTCGACCTGGTCCGCGCCCTCGACTGGCGGGCCTGGCCGCCGCGCCTGCCGGAGCAGCCGATCTTCTACCCGGTCCTGAACGAGGACTACGCGATCCGCATCGCCCGCGACTGGAACGTCAAGCACGACGGAGCCGGCTTCGTGACCCGCTTCGAGGTGGACTCGGCCTTCCTCGCGCGCTACCCGGTCCGGCAGGCCGGCGGCGAGACCATCCTGGAGCTGTGGGTCCCGGCCGAGGAACTGGACGAGTTCAACCGGCACATCGTCGGCCGCATCGAGGTCGTGCGCGAGTTCCACTGAGCCGGGGACCCGCTGGACCGGCTCGGGTAGATCGAAAACAATGGCCGCATGACGTCACGCGCCAGGTCCTTCGATGCCGCCGCCGCGCTGTACCAGGCCTCGCGCCCCGCCTACCCGGCGGCGCTCTTCGACGCCGTCGAGGAGCTCGCCGGGCGGCCGTTCGCCGGGGCGCGGGTGGCCGACGTGGGGGCCGGGACCGGGATCGCCACCGCGTTGCTGCGCGCCCGCGGGGCCGAGGTCGTCGCCGTCGAGCCGGGGGACGGCATGGCCGCCGAGTTCCGGCGGGCCCACCCGGACATCCCGATCGTGCGCGGCGACGGAGACCGGCTGCCCCTGGCGAGCGGCGCCTTCGACTTCCTCACGTACGCCCAGGCATGGCACTGGACCGACCCCGCCCGCTCCGTCCCGGAGGCCCGCCGCGTGCTGCGCCCCGGCGGCGCGCTCGCGCTGTGGTGGAACGACCTGGATCCCTCGGTCCCCTGGGTCGCCGAACAGGACTCCCGCATCCGCGCCTTCCTGGGGGAGATCGGGCTTCCCCCGCGCGAGACCACGGACGGGCTCGACATCACCGGCCGGCGGCAGGTCCGCTGGTCGCGCCGGATCCCCCTGGAAGCGCACCTCGCCAACCAGGCCAGCCACTCCGCCTTCCTCCTCGTCGGGGAGGACCGCACCCGGGAGTTCATGGACGCCGAGCGCGAGCGACTGCTGGCCCGCTTCCCCGACGGGTCCGTCGAGGAGCCGTACGTGGTCAGCCTCACCGTCGCCCGCGTGTGAGGCGCAGAACAGAGCGCTGGACAACCCGCCCCGGCTGGGTGAGGTTGTGCGCATGACAGCACCGCACCGCCCCCGGACCTTCGGGATCCTGAACGACCTCCTCGCCTTCGTCCTGGAGGTCTTCGCCCTGCTCACCCTCGCCCTGTGGGGCTACCGACCGGGCGGCGGGCTGATCGGTGGAGTGCTGCTCGGTACGGCGGCCGCGGCCGCCGCCGCCCTGCTGTGGGGCGCCTTCGCCGCACCCAAGGCCCGGTACGAGGTCCCGCTGCCCGCCGTGCTCGCCGTCAAGGCCGTGGTGTTCGGGGCCGCCGCCCTCGCCCTGGCCGGGCTCGGGCTGCGGCCGCAGGCCTGCTGGTTCGCGGTGATCGTCCTCGTGAACACCGCTCTCGTCACGTACTACCGCTCTCGCGGCTCCCGCGCCTGAAGCACCTCCGCCCGGCAGGCGGAGGGCGATCCCCACGCGTCGCGCAGCGGGCGGGCCTTGCGCAGCCACAGGGACAGGTCCAGCTCCTCCGTGTAGCCGACCGCCCCGTGGAGCTGGAGTGCGGAGCGGGCCGCCGCGTACGCCGCCTCGCCCGCCGTGAGCTTCGCCGCCGCCACATCCCCGCCGGACAACGACAGCGCCGCCGCCCACACCAGCGGCCGGGCGAACTCCAGGCCCAGCAGGGTGTCCGCCAGCCGGTGCTTGACCGCCTGGAAGGAGCCGATCGGCGTCCCGAACTGGGTGCGCTGCTTCGCGTACTCCACCGTCCGGGCCAGCAGGGTCTCGCCGACCCCCAGGCACTGGGCCGCCGTCAGCAGCCGTGCCCAGCGCCCGGCCGCCTCCGCCGCCTCCGCCACCCGCGGGCCCGCCGCCAGCAGTTCGCCGCCCGCCGCGGGCACGGCCGGCCGGCGGGCCGGGTCCGTCGAGGCCAGGGGCGGACCGCCCCCGTCCGGCGCGAGCCGGAGCTCGCCCGCCCGCGACACCGTGAAGCAGTACGTCGCCGCGTCCGCGTCCAGGGCGTACGGACTCCCGCCCGGCAGCGTCAGCGTCGCCGAGGCCTCGCCCGCCACCAGCCCGGGCAGGAAGCGCTTGGCGGGCCCCTCGTCCCCCAGTCCGGAGAGCAGGACCGCCGCCGCGGCCGTTTCCACCACCGGCCCCGGCACCCCGGCCCGGCCCAGCTCCACGAAGCCGAGGGACAGCTCCAGCGGGAGCGGCCCCACGCCGTCGTACGCCTCGGGCACCGCCAGGGCGAACAGGCCCGTGTCGGCGAGCTTCGACCAGAGCGCCCGCCCCGGCCCGTGCCCGCCGCCCGCCCAGGCCCGTACCACCGCGGGGACCTCGGCCGTGCCCAGCAGGGCGCGCAGCGTACGGGCGAAGTCCGACTGCTCGTCGGTCGGCAGGAAGCGCATCAGCGGCGGCCCTTCGGGAGGCCGAGCAGCCGCTCGGCGATGATGTCGCGCTGGATCTCGTTGGTCCCCGCGTAGATCGGCCCGGCCAGCGAGAAGACCCACGGCTCGGCCCACTCGCCCTCCGCCAGCTCCGCGTCCGGCCCCAGCAGGTCCAGCGCCGTCTCGTGCAGCGCGATGTCGTACTCCGACCAGAACACCTTGTTCAGACTGGACTCGGCGCCGATGGTCTCGCCCGCCGCGAAGCGGGAGGCGTTGGCCCAGGTGAACAGCTCGTAGGCGCGCGCCCCGACCACCGAGTCCGCGACCCGGTCCCGCAGCGCGGTGTCGGACGGGTCGCCCTGCTCCCGCCACAGCCCGACCAGCCGGTCCGCGGCCGCCAGGAACCGCCCGGGGGAGCGGAGCGTGAGCCCGCGCTCGTTGCCGGTGGTCGACATCGCGATCCGCCAGCCCTGGCCGGGCTCCCCGATCACGTCCTCGTCCGGTACGAAGACCTGGTCCAGGAAGAGCTCCGCGAAGGCCGGCTTGCCGTCGAGCCGGCCGATGGGCCGCACGGTCACCCCGGGCGCGCGCAGGTCGAACATCAGGTACGTCAGCCCCTGGTGCGGTTTCGGGGTGTCCGGCTCGTTGCGGAAGATACCGAACGCGCGGTCCGCGAAGGCGGCCCGCGAGGACCAGGTCTTCTGCCCGGACAGCAGCCAGCCGCCCTCCGTGCGCACCGCCCGCGACTTCAGCGAGGCCAGGTCGGAGCCCGACTCCGGCTCCGACCAGGCCTGCGCCCAGATCACCTCGCCGCTCGCCATGGACGGCAGCACCCGCCCCCGCTGCTCGGGCGTCCCGTGGTCGAAGAGGGTCGGGGCCAGCAGGTTGATGCCGTTCTGCGAGACCCGGCCGGGCGCGCCCGCCGCCCAGTACTCCTCCTCGAACACCAGCCACTTCACGATGTCCACGCCCCGGCCCCCGTACTCCTCGGGCCAGGACACCACCGACCAGCGGTCCGCGTGCAGGAGCGCCTCCCACTCCCGGTGGGCCGCGAAGCCCTCCTCCGTCTCCAGCGAGGGGAGGGGAGCGGGCGGCACGTGGGCGCGGAGCCAGGCCCGGGCCTCCGCCCGGAAGGCCTCCACGTCGGGCGTCTGCGTCAGGTCCATCAGCCGTTCGCCTCCTTCATGGCGGCGATGTTGACGCCGCCGAGCGAGTCCGCCGCCGTCTCCGCGTTGTGCGCGTGGGCCAGGTGGTGCAGGCCGAACACCGAGTCCATGCCGGTGTGCAGGCCCTGGAGGTCCTCGGCCTGGTTGACGGCCCGCTTGGTCAGGGCCAGCCCGAAGCCGGGCATCTCGGCGATCCGCAGCGCCAGCCGGTCCGTCGCCTCCGCCAACTCCGCCCGTTCCACGACCCGGTTGACCATGCCGACCTCGTAGGCCCGCCGTGCGCTCATCCGGTCGCCCGTGTACAGGAACTCCTTCGCGATCCGCGGCGGCATCGCCCACGGGTGCGCGAAGTACTCGACCCCGGGGATGCCCATCCGTACGACCGGGTCAGCGAAGAAGGCGTCCTCGCTCGCCACGATCAGATCGCAGACCCAGGCCAGCATCAGCCCGCCCGCCACGCACGCCCCGTGCACCGAGGCGATCACCGGCTTCGGCAGCTCGCGCCACCGCCGGCACATCCCGAGGTAGACCTCCGACTCGCGCGCGAAGCGGGATTCGGCGCCCGGTCGCCGCGAGTGGTCCCACCACAGGCCGGCCCGCCGCTCGAAGGGCAGATGGGCGTCGCGCTCCGGGGTGCCGATGTCGTGGCCCGCGGAGAAGTGCTCGCCCGCCCCGGCCAGGACGACCACCTTCACCTCGGGGTCGTCGGCGGCGCGGTAGAAGGCGTCGTCCAGGGCGTAGGTCATGGCGCTGTTCTGCGCGTTGCGGTACCGGGGGCGGTTCATGGTCACGTACGCGACCGGGCCGCGCCGCTCGTACAGCACCACGGGGGCTTGGGGCTCGGGCATGCGGGGATCCTTCCCTAACAAGTGTTTGGTAGGTTAACGTACGGCCATGAGCAGCGTCGAGGAGTTCCGCACCGAGGTTCGGAGTTGGCTACGGGCCCACCTCACCGGCGAGTTCGCCGCCCTCAAGGGCCGCGGCGGACCCGGCCGGGAGCACGAGGCATTCGCCGAACGCCTCGCCTGGGAGCGGCACATGGCGGCCCACGGCTGGACCTGCCTCGGCTGGCCCGTCGAACACGGAGGCCGCGGCGCGAGCATCGAGGAGCAGATCGCCTTCCACGAGGAGTACGCCCTCGCCGACGCCCCCGCCCGCGTGAACCACATCGGCGAACAGCTCCTCGGCCCCACCCTCATCGCCCACGGCACCGAGGAGCAGAAACGCCGCTTCCTCCCGAACATCCGTGCCGTGGAGGAGCTGTGGTGCCAGGGCTACAGCGAGCCCGACGCCGGCTCCGACCTCTCGAACGTCCGCACCCGCGCGACCCTCCACCGAGGGGAATGGGTGATCGACGGCCAGAAGATCTGGACCTCCCTCGCCCACGAGGCCCAGTGGTGCTTCGTCCTCGCCCGCACCGAACCCGGCTCGCGCCGCCACGCCGGCCTGTCCTACCTGCTCGTCCCCATGGACCAGCCCGGGGTCGAGGTCCGGCCCATCGTCCAGCTCACCGGCACCTCCGAGTTCAACGAGGTCTTCTTCGACGGCGCCCGCACCGACGCCGCCCACGTCGTCGGCGCACCCGGCGAGGGCTGGGCCGTCGCCATGGCCACCCTCGGCTACGAGCGCGGCGTCTCCACCCTCGGCCAGCAGGTCGGCTTCCGCCGCGAGCTGGAAACCCTCGCCGCACTCGCCCGCCGCAACGGCGCCATGGCCGACCCCCTCGTCCGCGACCGCCTCGTCCAGGCCTGGATCGGGCTGGAAACCATGCGCGCCACCGCCCTGCGCCCCGCGGCCGCCCCCTCCATGGCCAAGCTGTACTGGGCCCGCTGGCACCGGGACCTCGGCGAACTCGCCATGGACGTCTGCGGAGCCGCCTCGCTCCTCGCGGCGGGCGCGCACGGGGACCCGTACGACCTCGACGACAGTCAGCGGCTCTTCCTCTTCTCCCGCGCCGACACCCTCTACGCGGGCTCGGACGAGATCCAGCGCACCCTCATCGCCGAGCGGATCCTCGGCCTGCCCAAGGAGGTACGGGCGTGACCACCCCCGACTACGTCCCCGGCCACGGACTGCTGAAGGACCGCACCGCCGTCATCACGGCCGCCGCCGGCGCCGGGATAGGCGGGGCCACCGCCCGCCGCTTCCTGGAGGAAGGCGCCCGGATCATCGTCAGCGACGCCCACGCGCGCCGCCTGAAGGAGACCGAGGACGCGCTCGCCGCCGATTTCGGGGCGGACCGCGTCACCTCCCTCCCGTGCGACGTCACCGACGAGGACCAGGTGCGGGCCCTCTTCGCGCTCGCCGAGCAGACCCACGGCCGCCTCGACATCGTCGTCAACAACGCCGGCCTCGGCGGCACCGCCGCCCTCGTCGACATGACCGACGACCAGTGGTCCCGCGTCCTCGACGTCACCCTGAACGGCACCTTCCGCTGCACCCGCGCCGCGATGCGGTCGCTCCGGGCCTCCGGTGGCGGCGGAGTCATCGTGAACAACGCCTCCGTCATCGGCTGGCGCGCCCAGACCGGCCAGGCCCACTACGCCGCCGCCAAGGCCGGGGTGATGGCGCTGACCCGCTGCGCGGCCCTGGAGGCCGCCGAGTTCGGCGTACGGATCAACGCGGTCGCCCCGAGCCTGGCCATGCACCCGCACCTGGTGAAGGTCACCAGCGAGGAGCTCCTCGCCGAACTCACCGCCCGCGAGGCCTTCGGCCGGTACGCCGAGCCCTGGGAGGTCGCCAACGTCATCGTCTTCCTGGCCAGCGGCTACTCGTCGTACATGACCGGCGAGACCGTCTCGGTCAGCAGCCAGCACGCGTAGGCCGAGAATGGACGCGTGCCAACGAACAAGCCGACTCAGAAGAAGAAGCCGCAGGTGACGGCCTCACCCGAGCGGCGCCGCGAACTCCTCGACACCGCCGCCGAGGTCTTCGCCGCGCAGGGCTACAACGCCACCACCGTCCGCAAGATCGCCGACGCCGCCGGGATGCTCGCCGGCAGCCTCTACTACCACTTCGATTCCAAGGAATCGATGCTCGACGAGATCCTCTCGGCCTTCCTGAACGAGCTGTGGGAGGGCTACGACACCGTCCTCGCCGCCGGCCTCGGCCCCAGGGAGACCATCGAGGCCCTCGTCACCGAGTCCTTCCGGGAGATCGACCGGCACCGCGCCGCCGTCGCGATCTACCAGAAGGAGTCCCGCACGCTCTCCGCGCAGCCCCGCTTCCACTACCTGTCCGACTCGCAAGTGAAGTTCGAGAAGGCCTGGCTGGGGACGCTGGAGCGCGGGGTCGCCGCCCAGGTCTTCCGCGCCGACCTCGACATCCGCCTCACCTACCGCTTCGTCCGCGACACGGTGTGGGTCGCGGCCTCCTGGTACCGGCCCGGCGGACAGCACAGCCCCGAGGAGATCGCCCGCCAGTACCTGTCGATGGTGCTGGACGGGATCGCCGTACGCACGTAACCCATCTGAGGAGTCCCGATGCCCGAGGCCTACATAGTCGACGCCGTACGCACCCCCGTGGGTCGGCGCAAGGGCGGCCTGTCCGCCGTCCACCCGGCCGACCTGGGAGCGCACGTGTTGAAGGCGCTGGTCGAACGGTCCGGGGTGGACCCGGCCGCCGTGGAGGACGTGGTGTTCGGCTGCCTCGACACGGTGGGGCCGCAGGCCGGGGACATCGCGCGGACCGCGTGGCTGGCGGCGGGCCTGCCGGAGGAGGTGCCGGGGGTGACGGTGGACCGCCAGTGCGGCTCCTCCCAGCAGGCCGTGCACTTCGCGGCGCAGGGCGTCCTGTCCGGCACCCAGGACCTGGTGGTCGCGGGCGGCACCCAGAACATGTCGATGATCCCGATCGCCTTCGCCTCGCGGCAGGCGGCGGAGCCGCTCGGCTTCACGGAGGGCCCGTACGCGGGGTCGCAGGGGTGGCGGGCGCGGTACGGGGACGCGCCCGTGAACCAGTTCCACGGCGCCCAGCTGATCGCGGAGAAGTGGGGCATCACGCGGGAGGACATGGAGCGCTTCGCGCTCCGCTCCCACCGGCGGGCGATCCGCGCGATCGACGAGGGCCGCTTCTCGCGCGAGACGGTGCCGTACGGCGACGTACTGGTGGACGAGGGCCCGCGGCGGGACACGACCCTGGAGAAGATGGCGACCCTCCAGCCGGTGGTCGAGGGCGGCACCATCACGGCGGCGGTCTCCTCCCAGGTCTCCGACGGCGCGGCGGCGATGCTGATCGCCTCCGAGCGGGCGGTCCGGGAACACGGCCTGCGGCCGCGGGCCCGCATCCACCACCTCTCGGTGCGGGGCGAGGACCCGATCCGGATGCTGTCGGCGCCGATCCCGGCCACGGCGTACGCGCTGAAGAAGACGGGCATGTCCCTGGCCGACATCGACCTGGTGGAGATCAACGAGGCGTTCGCGCCGGTGGTGCTGGCGTGGCTGAAGGAAACGGGGGCCGACCCGGACCGGGTGAACGTCAACGGTGGTGCCATCGCTCTGGGCCACCCGCTGGGGGCCACCGGCGTCAAGCTGATGACCACCCTCCTGCACGAACTGGAGCGCACGGGGGGCCGGTTCGGCCTCCAGACCATGTGCGAGGGGGGCGGCCAGGCCAACGTGACCATCATCGAGCGCCTGTAGCGGGCGGGGCTCGCCCGGCGGGGGCACGACACCGGCCCCGCCGGCGCGGGTGGCACGCAGGACGGAGGTCACACACGCGCCGCGACACGGCCCGACGGACGTGTGCTAGCTTAGAGCTCGTTGCAGTTGTGGTACCCATGAACTTTATGTGCGCCTGACGGGAATGTTCCTCAGGCGCTTTTATTGTTTTTCGCCGGAATCTCCGGATGGGGCCCTTGCCGCCTATTCAGGAGATTCAAAATGGCACTTGGCACCGTGAAGTGGTTCAACTCGGAAAAGGGCTTCGGCTTCATCGAGCAGGACGGCGGCGGCCCGGACGTCTTCGCCCACTACTCGAACATCGCCACCTCCGGCTTCCGTGAGCTCACCGAGGGCCAGCGCGTGTCCTTCGACGTGACCCAGGGCCAGAAGGGCCCCCAGGCGGAGAACATCATCCCCGCCTAAGTTCTTCAGCATGCCGGGGTCCGCACCGTGAGGTGCGGACCCCGGCATGTCTGCTGTTTCGACCTTTGTTTTACCTGCCGGTTTCAGGAGGGCTTTCTCGCATGACCAGCTCCAGCTCCGCACGACCCAGCCGCCGCCCCACCCGGGGTCGAGGAGCGGCCCAGGGACGTCCGAAGGCTGGCGCGGGACGGCAGAAGTCCGCCCCCGTGGCCCGGCCCCAGGAATTCACCATGCCCGAGCCGATCGAGCCGGCGCTGCCGCCGGTCGCCGCGTTCGAGGACATGGACATGCCCGAGGCGCTGCTGAAGACCCTCGCCGCCCAGGGCGTGACCGAGCCGTTCCCGATCCAGGCCGCGACCCTGCCGAACTCCCTGGCCGGCCGCGACCTGCTCGGCCGCGGCCGTACCGGCTCCGGCAAGACGCTGGCCTTCGGCCTGGCGCTGCTGGCCCGTACCGCAGGCCGCCGCGCGCAGCCCAAGGCGCCGCTCGCGATGGTCCTCGTACCGACCCGCGAGCTCGCGCAGCAGGTGACAGACTCCCTGGCCCCGTACGCCACGGCCGTCAACCTGCGCATCGCGACCGTCGTCGGCGGCATGTCGATCAACCGGCAGTCCGGCGCCCTGCGCCGCGGCGCCGAGGTGCTCGTCGCCACTCCCGGCCGGCTCAAGGACCTCATCGACCGCGGTGACGCGGACCTCTCGCAGGTCTCGATCACCGTCCTCGACGAGGCCGACCAGATGACCGACATGGGCTTCATGCCGCAGGTCACGGCGCTGCTCAAGCAGGTCGAGGCCGGCGGCCAGACCATGCTGTTCTCGGCGACGCTGGACAAGAACATCGACAAGCTCGTCAAGATGTTCCTGACCGACCCGGTCGGCCACTCCGTCGACCCGTCGGCCGGCGCGGTCACGACGATGGAGCACCACGTGCTCTACGTGATGGACGAGACCGACAAGAAGGCCGTGGCGACGCGCATAGCCGCCCGCGACGGCCGGGTGATCATGTTCGTGGACACCAAGCGCGGGGTCGACCGCATGGTCAAGAAGCTCCTCGCGGAGGGTGTCCGGGCCTCCGGCCTGCACGGCGGGCGCTCGCAGCCGCAGCGCAACCGCACCCTCGACTGGTTCAAGACGGGCGAGGTCACCGCGCTGATCGCCACCAACGTGGCCGCGCGCGGCATCCACATCGACGACCTCGACCTCGTCGTCAACGTGGACCCGCCCACCGACCACAAGGACTACCTGCACCGCGGCGGCCGTACCGCCCGCGCCGGCGAGTCCGGCAGCGTGGTCACCCTGGTGCTGCCCGACCAGAAGCGGGACATGACCCGCCTCATGTCGGACGCCGGGATCTCCCCGCGCACCGCGCAGATCAAGTCCTCCGACGAGGAGCTGTCCCGGCTGACCGGCGCCAAGGAGCCCTCGGGCGTCCCGGTGGTGCTGGAGGTGCCGCAGCAGCCCGCGCCCAAGCAGCGCACCGGCTCGGGCTCCGGTTCGGGTTCCGGTTCCGGCTCGCGCCGCAGGTCGGGCGGGGCCCGCACCGGCTCCGCCGCGGGCGGCGCACCGGCGGCAGGCGGCCGCGGCCGCCGTTCCGGTGGCGGTTCCGGTCAGGCTCCGGCGGCCTCCGGGTCGGGCCAGGCCCGGCGCGGGCAGGGCGGCGGCGGCCAGGGCGGCGGGGCCACCGGCTCCGGTGACCGCGGCCGGCGCGGCGGTGGCGGCGCCTCCGGTGGCGCGGCCGCGGCTTCCGCGCGCAGCCGGGTCGGCTCCGGCGGGCAGGGCCGCCGCCGGGCGGTCTGACCGTACGTACCTCCACGCCGGGCAGGGGGCACCTCCCAGCGGTAGCTGGGGGAGCTTCGCGCGCTGCCCGGCGTAGTGCTTTCCGCTAGCGGACCAGCTTGTTCTGGAGCTTCGCCAGGGTCCGCAGGTCCAGGCCCAGGCCGTCCGTCAGGTAGCCGTAGAAGCTGCCGTAGTCGGCCTCCAGCTCGGCCGTCGCGGAGTCCAGGTAGTCCTGGCGGACCTCCTGGAGCGGGATCAGCAGGTCGGGGTTCTGCATCCGCCCGGACTGCTTGAGGCCCGCCCGCACCTGGGCGTCGTACGCGGCGCGGAAGGTGTTCGACGC
This sequence comes from Streptomyces sp. NPDC048337, assembly GCF_043201175.1. Taxonomy (NCBI): domain Bacteria; kingdom Bacillati; phylum Actinomycetota; class Actinomycetes; order Kitasatosporales; family Streptomycetaceae; genus Streptomyces; species Streptomyces sp. NPDC048337. The sequence continues at coordinate 30,297 of NZ_JBICYR010000009.1, read as the reverse complement.
CAGGTAGTCGCGCGCCGCGGCCTCCTCGGGGACGGCCAGGGCGCGCAGCAGGACATAGCTCATCCAGCCGGTCCGGTCCTTGCCCGAGGTGCAGTGGTACAGCAGCGGACCCTGTCCGCCGTCCGCGATCTCCCGCAGGGTCGCCGCGAACTGCGCCCGGTTCTCGGGGCTGGTCACGAAGGTGCGGTAGATGTCGCGCATGTAGGCCTCGGCGCGGCCGCCGCCCAGCATCTGCTCCTGCTTGGCGGGGTCGCCGCTGGCGATCGCGCCGACGAGGGTCCCGTAGAGGCCGAGGTCGCTGACCGGGCGCGAGGTGGGGGAGAGTCCGGCGGGCAGCTTGTCGGCGCCGTCGTACTGGAGCTCCATCGGGATGCGGAAATCGACGACCTTCGTGAGGCCGAGACCGGACACGGTGGTGATGTCCGCGGCGGTCAGCTTGCTCAGCGCGTCGGAGCGGTAGACCAGCCCCTGGCGGACCTGGCCGCCGGTGTAGGTGCGGTAGCCGCCGAGGTCCCGGAGGTTGACGGCGCCCTGGAGGGGGATCTGGCGAATCGTTTCTGCCGAGGCGGACGCGTGGTGGCGCGCGTGCCGGGCGGCGGTGGTGGTGGGGGCGCCGGTCGCCTGGGCCGCGTACGCGGAGGCGGGCAGAGTCCCGATGGCGAGGGCTGCGGCGGCCGCCGCGGTCGCCAGGCGGATTCGGGCACGGCTCATCTTGTGCGACTCCCGTAACGGAGAAGGGGATCACCCTGCTGGTGGCAGGGTGCGGAGCGAGTGCAGTGCTTCGAGTACCTGATGTGCCTCGGCCATGACGCGGGAGACGAGCTCCGCACAGGACGGGAGATCGTCGATCACCCCCGCGACCTGGCCTGATGCCATGACTCCGAGGTCCGTACGGCCCTCGACCATGGACGCCTTGAGGAGCATGGGGGTGTTCGCGGCGAGCAGGACCTGGCTCCAGGACAGGTCCTTGCCGTGTTTCATCGCCAGCCCGTCGCGCACCATCTGCGGCCAGCTCAGCCCGGAGAGCCTCCGGAAGCCGGCCGCGTGCCGGACCGCCCTGGCCAGCGCCCCGGCGCGGCCCGCCCGCTCCAGGGAGTCGACCAGCTCGGTGCGGAGCATGCGGTGGGGCAGGCCGTCGACGGCCGTGGTGACGGTGACGTCCTTGACCGTGGCCTTGAGGTACTCGGCCTTGACGGAGTCCGGGACGGTGGAGTCGGAGGTCAGCAGGAAGCGGGTGCCCATGGCGATGCCCGCGGCCCCGTACGAGAGCGCCGCGACCAGGCCCCGGCCGTCGCTGAAACCGCCCGCCGCGACCACCGGGATGTCCACGGCGTCCACGACCTGGGGCAGCAGCACGGTCGTGGCCACGTCCCCGGTGTGCCCGCCGCCCTCGCCGCCCTGCACGATCACCGCGTCGGCGCCCCAGGCGGCCACCTTCTCGGCGTGCCGCCGGGCCCCGATCGAGGGGATCACCATCACGCCCGCGTCCTTGAGCCGTGCGATCAGCTCCTTGGAGGGCGCCAGCGCGAAGGAGGCGACCCGTACGCCCTCGTCGATGATCAGCCGGGCGCGCTCGGCCGCGTCCCCGGCGTCGGCGCGCAGGTTGACCCCGAAGGGGGTTCCGTCCGGCGTGCGGGACTTGACCTCCCGGACCGCCGATCGCAGTTGGTCCATGGTCATCGTGGCCGAGGCCAGGATCCCGAGCGCCCCCGCGTTGGCCGCGGCCGACACCAGGCGGGGGCCCGCGACCCAGCCCATGCCCGTCTGCACGATGGGGTGCTCGACCCCGACCAGCCCGGTGAATGCCGTCTCCACCGGATCAGCTCCGTACTTCGCGGTCGCGCAGGCCCTTGGGGTCGATGACCTCGCGGATCAGCCGCAGCTCCTCGGCGGTCGGCTCCCGGGTGTACGGAACGTCGTCCGCGATCGCGAGCTCGAAGGCGGTGGCCTCCCGCACCTGGTCGACGGTGACCCCCGGGTGCAGGGAGGCCAGGCGCATGGAGTGGCCGGGGCCGGTGAAGTCGAAGACGCCGAGGTCGCTGACCACGCGGGGCAGGCGGTGGTAGCGGGCGGCCGAGGGGCCGGCCGCCTCGGCGCGGTCGTGGCCGACGCCGCTGACCATGTCGACGCGTTCGACGAAGACCCGGGTGGAGTGCTTCGGGATCCAGTAACTCACCGGGTTGTTGAGGGTGTTGACCGGCGCTCCGCGCACTCCGAGGAGCTGGCGGGTCGGCTGTGCCCAGTCGCCGATGCAGGAGATGTTCTGGTTGCCGTACCGGTCGATCTGGCTGGCGCCCATCATCACGTGCCGCTTGCCGCCGGTGACCATGGTCAGGTGGCGCCGGTACGGGAGCCAGCCCTCGGTCGAGCCGTCGAGGCCGATGAGCATGGCTTCGCCGTCGGTCAGCAGCAGGTCGGGGGAGAAGGTCCGCTTCGCGAGCCGGGCGCCGAAGGACGGGATCAGGCCCATCGGGCTGGCGAGCACCTCGCCGTTGGCGCGCCAGGCTTCGGCGCAGGCGATCACACAGTATTCCGAACGGCTGATCACTTCTGCTCCTCGTGCCAGGTCCGGACGGCGGACTGGTAGTCGTGCTCGCTCCCACCCGAGAGGAAGCGGTCGGCGAACTCGGGCCAGGGGGTGGTCGCGTAGAGCTTCTGGAAGGCCTCGTCGCGGTCGTAGTCGGGCACGCAGGAGGTGAAGTGCGCGCCGTTCGGGGTCTCGACGACCCCGGTGACGGAGTGGCGGCTGACGAGCAGGGACTGCGGGGGACCGGCCTTGGTGAGCTCGGCGGTCTCGACGAGCTGCTCGCAGGAGACGTAGGCGGCGTCGGCGGCCTCGCAGAAGAGGTCGTCGAAGTACGGGTCCGGGCCGAGGTACTGGGCGTTGCCGAGGCGGTCGGCGCGGTTGAGGTGGACCAGCGCGGCGTCCATGCGCAGGGCGGGGACGGCGACCAGCTCCTCGCCGTCGTCGTACGGGGAGGTGACGGTGCGCAGCTCCGGGTTGACCCGCATCACGTCGGAGCCGAGGCCGGCGCGGACGGGGAGGAAGGGCAGCCGGTTGGCGGCGGCGTGCAGGCCCCACATGAACATGGCCTCGTCGTACTCGGTGAGCGTGAAGGCGGCGCGCTCGCGGGCGGCCCGGAAGTGCGGCTCCAGCGGGATCGAGTCGAGGGTGGCGAAGGGGGCGACGAGCCGGCGGATGCGGCCCGCGGCGGCCAGCATGCCGACGTCGGGGCCGCCGTACGAGATCACGGTGAGATCGGTGATCTCGGAGCGGAGCAGTGCGCGCACCAGGGCCATGGGCTTGCGCCGCGAGCCCCAGCCGCCGATGCCGAGGGTCATCCCGCTGCGCAGCCGCCCGACCACCTCTTCGGGGGTCATGCTCTTGTCGGTCATGAACGCTCTTCCTTCCCGAAGGTGTCGCGGACCCGGTCGGCGACCCCGCTGAGGTTGGCCTCGAACGTGAAGCCCTGCTCGAAGCGGTAGCTGCGGCGCACGTCGACGGGGTCGATGCCGTTGATGGCGGCCTTGGCCAGCCGGATGAGGTAGCCGTCCTTCTTCGCGATCTCGGCGGCCAGCTCCAGGGCGGCGGAGCGCAGTCCGTCGCGCGGGACCACCTTCCAGACCGAGCCGTGCGCGTGCAGTTCGGCGGCGGTCGCGGTGCGGGACGTGTAGTAGAGCGCGCGCATCAGGTGCTGCGGGACGAGGCGGGCCAGGTGGGTGGCGGCGCCGAGGGCGCCGCGGTCCAGCTCGGGGAGCCCGAAGGTCGCGTCGTCGCTCGCCACGATCGCGTCGGCGTTGCCGACGAGGCCGATGCCGCCGCCGAGGCAGAAGCCGTTCACGGCCGCGACGACCGGCACCTCGCACTCGTACACGGCGGCGAAGGCCTCGTAGCAGCCCCGGTTGGCGCCGATGAGGGCGGAGTGCGCGGTGTCGCGCTGCATCTCCTTGATGTCGACCCCGGCGTTGAAGCCGCGACCCTCGGCGGCGAGGACGACGCAGCGGACCTCGGGGTCGCGGCCGGCTGCCCGCAGGGCGTCGGCGAGGTCGTACCAGCCCTGTACGGGGAGCGCGTTGACGGGCGGGAAGTCGACTGTGACCAGTGCGATGCCCTTGTCCGGGCTTGAGGTGGAGACACCCATGAGCGGATCAGCTACCTTTCCACCAAACATTTGTTAGGTGAGGAAGGTAGCAGCCTATGGAGCTCGACGGGAGGGTTGTCGTCGTCACCGGCGGGACCCGGGGCGTCGGCGCCGGGATCGCCCGGTCGTTCCTCGCGGCCGGCGCGGAGGTCGTCGTCTGCGCGCGGCGGCCACCGGAGGAACCGGTGGCGGAGGGCGGGCGGGGGGCCTCGTACATCCCGCTGGACCTGCGGAACCCGGCCGCCGTGGAGGACTTCTTCGGCGCGGTCGCGGGGCGGTACGGGCGGCTCGACTGCCTGGTCAACAACGCGGGCGGGACCCCGTACCGGCTGCTGGGGGAGGGAGGCGCGGAGCGGCACGCGCGGGTCGTCGAGCTGAACCTGGTGGTCCCGATGACGGCCTCGCTCGCGGCGTACCCGTGGCTGCGGGCCACGCGGGGCTCGGTGGTGATGGTCGGCAGCGTCAGCGGGACCCGGCCCTCGCCGGGAACGGCCGCCTACGGGGCGGCGAAGGCGGGCCTGGAGAACCTGGCCCGCTCGATGGCGGTGGAGTGGGCGCCCGAGGTACGCGTCAACTCCCTGGTCCTGGGCATGGTGCGGACCGAACTGGCGCACCTGCACTACGGGGACGAGGCCGGGATCGCGGCGGTCGGCGCGACCGTACCGCTGGGGCGGCTGGCGGAACCCTCCGACGTGGGGGAGGCGGCGGTGTTCCTGGCCTCCGGCCGGGCGGGGTACGTGAGCGGGGCGAGCCTGCTCGTGCACGGGGGCGGGGAGCGCCCGGCGTTTCTGGATGCGGCAACTGCGAACAAGGAGAAGTGAGATGGCGGGACTGTGCGAAGGCCGGGTCGTGATCGTGACGGGCGCGGGGCGGGGGCTGGGGCGGGCCCACTCGCTGGCCTTCGCGGCGGAGGGGGCGAAGGTCGTCGTCAACGACCTGGGGGTGGGACTGGACGGGCTGCCGGGGCCCGACTCCCCGGCGAGCCTGGTCGTCTCGGAGATCCGGGCGCTGGGCGGGGAGGCGGTGGCGCACGGCGGGGACATCGCCACGTCGGAGGGGGCGGCCTCGCTGGTGTCGTGCGCGCTGGACTCCTTCGGGCGGCTGGACACGCTGGTCAACAACGCGGGGTTCCTGCGGGACCGGATGCTCGTGAACCTGGAGGAGGACGACTGGGACGCGGTCATGCGGGTGCACCTGAAGGGGCACTTCCTGCCGCTGCGGGCGGCGGCCGCGTGGTGGCGGGCGGAGGCGAAGGCGGGGCGGCAGGTCGCGGCCCGGGTGGTCAACACCTCTTCGGGGGCGGGCCTGCTGGGCTCGGTCGGCCAGGGCAACTACAGTGCGGCGAAGGCCGGGATCCTGGGGCTGACGGCGGTCGCGGCGGCGGAGATGGGCCGGTACGGGGTCCAGGTCAACGCGATCGCGCCGGCGGCGCGGACCCGTATGACGGAGCGGACCTTCGCGGAGACGATGGCGGCGCCGGGGGCGGGGGAGTTCGACGCGATGGCCCCCGAGAACGTCTCCCCTCTGGTGGTGTGGCTGGGGTCGGACGCATCGGCCGGTGTCTCCGGACGGGTCTTCGAGGCGGAGGGCGGCCGCATCACGGTGATGCAGGGCTGGCGCCCCGGCCCCACCGCCGACCGGGGCGCCCGCTGGACCCCCGCCGAGGTGGGCGATGCGGCGGCCAAACTCCTCACCGCGACCGAGCCCCCGCTCCCGCCCTACGGCTCCAACTGACCCCCCGCCCCCGGGCGCGGGCTGCATCCCGCCCGGCCAGGCGCGACTCAGAGACTCCGCCCCGCACCCCGCTCCTCAATCGCCGGAGGGGCTGAAGGTGCCTGGCGCGGCCGGGTGCGTGCTGCTCAAAGATCGGGGCTCTGCCCCGGACCCCGCGCCTCAAGCGCCGGCGGGGCTGATTGGTCCCGGCGGGGCTGACTGGTCCCGGCGCGGCTGGAATGGCCGGCCGGGGCTGGGAGGTGCCCGGTGGTGTGGATGGTGTTCTCGGGGTCGGGCGGTTCGGCGCCGGGGTCGGGGACGGGGTGGGGTGTCGGCCGGGACTAAAACGAGATGAATTCGGCGCACGCTCCCGTCCGGCATAGCCGACCCGGAAAGGGCGCCGAACATCGAAGCCCGTCCCGGACGACACCCCACCCCCGCCCCGACCCCCGCGAAGCCCCTGCCAAGAGACGGGCCAAGCGCCCGGCCAGGGAACCGGCCCCGGCCCCCGCGAAGCCCCCGCCAAGGGATCGGCCGAGAGCCCGGCCAGGGAACCGGCCCCCGCGAAGCCCCCGTCATGGCCCGGCCCCACCCCGGCCCCGGCCCCCGCGAAGCCCCCGCCGAGAGACCGGCCGAGAGCCCGGCCAGGGAACCGGCCCCCGCCAAGCCCCCCGCCGACAGGCCGGCCGGGCCCTCGGCCAGGAAGCGGCCCCGTGCCGCGGAGCCCCCGCCAGGGGCCGGTCAGGGGTCAGGACTCCGACAGGCGGGCGGCCGCGCGGAGTTGGCGGGTGTTGGAGCCCCGGAGGAAGCGGATCACCGTTTCCAGTTCCTCCGTCGTGAATTCGGCGCACAGCTCCGCCACCTCGCGGGCCCAGTCGTCGAACACCGGGCTGAGGGCGTCCAGGCGGTCCGGGAGCGCCTCCACCAGCACCCGCCGCTTGTCCGTCGGGTGCTTGACCCGGCGGACGTACCCCTTCCGTTCCAGCCGGTCGATCAGGCCCGTCACCGACGCCGGTGCCAGCGCCGTGTGCTGCGACAGCTCCTTCGCCGTCAGCGGGCCCCGCCTCTGCAGCAGGTCCAGGGTCTTGGTCTCCGTCGCGCCGAGTCCCTGCTTCGCGGCCGCCGCCTCGTGGAACATCACCGTCGCCGCGCTCGTCTCCCGCCCGGTCCGGTTGAGCTCCTCCAGTACCGCCGCCCGCCGCGCCTCCGCCTCTTCGCTCATGGGGTCACCGTACCAAGAAGTTCGTTCGCCCGAACGAAAGAGTTGCGATCAGCCATGCCCCGTGCGAGTCTTTCGTTCGGACGAACGAAATAAATGCTCTGGAGGTTGTCATGAACGGCATGACCCCGACCCCGACCCCGACCCCGATCCCACATCCACGCCGCTGGGCCGCCGCCGTCGTCATGATGGTCGCCGCGCTCATGGACCTGCTCGACGTCACCATCGTCAACGTCGCCATCCCCTCCATAGGCCGCGACCTGCACGCCTCGGAGAGCGCCCTGCAGTGGCTCGTCTCCGCCTACCTCCTCGGCTTCGCCGCCACCCTCATCGTCTCCGGTCACCTCGGCGACCGGTACGGACGCAAGGCACTCTTCCTCGCCGGCACCGCCGGCTTCGGCCTCGCCGGCCTCGCCTGCGGCATCGCCCAGAGCCCCGGCCAGCTGATCGCCGCCCGCGCCGCGCAGGGCGTGACCGCCGCCCTGCTGATGCCCCAGGTGCTCGGCTCCTTCCGTACCCTCTTCCACGGCAAGGAGCGCGGCGCCGTCTTCGGGATGTACGGAGCCGTCGCCGGCTTCGCCTCCGCCGTCGGCCTGCTGCTCGGCGGCCTGCTCACCGACGCCGACCTCTTCGGCTGGGGCTGGCGCTCCGTCTTCCTCGTCAACGTGCCCGTCGCCCTCGCCACCCTCCTCGCCGGCGCCGTCCTGGTCCCCGCCACCCGCGAACGCGGCGCCGGCCGGCCCGACCTGCTCGGCAGCCTCGTCCTCGCCGCCGGGCTGATCGCCATCGTGCTCCCCCTCGTCCAGGGCGAGGCCAACGGCTGGCCGCTGTGGGGCTGGCTCTGCCTCGCCGCCGGCGTCCTCGCCGTCGCCGGCCTGGGCGTGCTCGAAGCCCGCCGCCGCACGGCCGCGACCGTACCCCTGCTGCCCGTCCGCGCGTTCCGGCTGCCCGCCTTCTCCGTCGGCCTCGCCGTCCAACTGCTCTTCGCCGTCGGCATGCAGGGCTTCTTCCTCGTCTTCGCGATCTGGCTCCAGGGCGGCGAGGGCTACACCCCGATGCAGGCCGGCCTGGTCACCGTCGCCTTCTCGGTCGGCGGCTTCCTCACCGCCCCGGCCGCGGACGCCCTCGCCGTCCGCTTCGGCCGCCTCGTCCTGGCCGCCGGCGCGCTCATGATGGCGGGCGGCTTCGCCGGGGTCTGGTACGCCGTCGCCCACTCCACCGCCGCGCACACCGGTGCCTGGCCGCTCGTCCCCGGCCTGCTCGTCGCCGGCGCCGGACTCGGCTTCCTCGTGGTGCCGCTGGTCAACGTGGTGCTCTCCGCCGTCCCCGCCGACATCGCCGGCGGCGCCTCCGGAATCTTCTCCACCGCCCAGCAGTTCGGCGGCGCCCTCGGCGCGGCCGTCATCGGCTCCGTCTTCTTCGGCGCCCTCGCCGACGGCGGCCCCACCCACGCCCTGACCACCGCCATGCCCTGGGTGAGCGCCGGGTTCCTGCTCAGCGCGGTGCTGTGCCTGCTGCTGCCCCGCACCGCCGTGGCCCCCGACCCGCGTCCGGAGGCCGAGCCCGTGGCCGCGTAGAACCTCGTGGCGCATACGCAAGAACCGGGCCGGGGCGGCGAACACCCCGGCCCGCGCCCTTTCCCGCTCAGCGGGAACACGGCCTCCCACCCGCCCCCGCCCCCCGCCTACCGTCTGCCGCACCACACACCACCGCAGCCGGGAGGACCCCATGCTGAACGACCGGCACCGGCGCGAAGCCGCCGGGCTGCTGAGGGCGGCGGAGCGGCGGCGGGCCCCCACGCGGCCGCTGACCGAGCTGTACGAGGGCATCGGCGCGCAGGACGCGTACGAGATCCAGCTCCTCGGCATCCGGGCGCGCTGCGCGGACGGCGCCGTCGTCACCGGCCACAAGGTCGGGCTCTCGTCCCCCGTCATGCAGGCCATGATGGGCGTCGACGAGCCCGACTACGGCCACCTCCTCGACACGATGGAACTCCGCGAGGACACCCCCGTCGCCGTCGCCGCGTACTGCGCGCCCCGCATCGAGGTCGAGGTCGGCTTCGTCCTCGGCGCCGACCTGCCGGGCGAGGGCTGCACCGAGGCCGACGTCCTCGCCGCCACCGCACGCGTCGTACCCGCCCTGGAACTCATCGACAGCCGGATCGCGGACTGGCGGATCTCCCTCGCCGACACCATCGCCGACAACGCCTCCTCCGCCGGCTACGTCATCGGGGAGGGCCGCGACCCGCGCGAGCTGGACCTCAAGTCGATCGAGGCCCGGCTGGAGAGCGGCGGCGAGACCCTGGCCACCGGCCGCTCCGACGCCGTCCTCGGCGACCCCGCCACCGCCGTCGCCTGGCTGGCCCGCACCGTCGCCCGCTTCGGCGTCCCCCTGCGCAAGGGCCACCTCGTGCTGCCCGGCTCGTGCACCCGAGCCGTGGACGTGTCCGCCGGGCGCACGTACACCGCCGAGTTCACCGGGCTCGGCCCGGTGTCCCTCTCCTTCTCCTGAGCGAGGTATCCGTGAGGAAAGCGACCGCCGCCATCGTCGGCTCCGGCAACATCGGCACCGACCTGCTCCACAAACTCCTGCGCTCCCCGTACATCGAGCCCCGCTGGATGATCGGTGTCGACCCCGACAGCGAGGGCCTCGCCCGGGCCCGCCGCCTCGGCCTGGAGGCCTCCCACGGGGGCGTCGACCGGCTGCTGGACCGCGATGAACTGCCCGACCTCGTCTTCGAGGCCACCTCGGCGTACGTGCACCGCGCCAACGCCCCCCGCTACGCGGCCCTCGGCATCAGGGCGATCGACCTGACCCCGGCCGCCGTCGGCCCGGCCGTCGTCCCGCCCGCGAACCTGACCGCCCACCTCGACCGGGCCAACGTCAACATGATCACCTGCGGCGGGCAGGCCACCATCCCCATGGTGTACGCCGTCTCCCGCGTGGTCCCCGTCGCCTACGCCGAGATCGTCGCCTCGGTCGCCTCCGTCTCGGCGGGCCCCGGCACCCGCGCCAACATCGACGAGTTCACCCGCACCACCGCGCGCGGCATCGAGGAGATCGGCGGCGCCGCACGCGGCAAGGCCGTCATCATCCTCAACCCCGCCGAGCCGCCCGTCATCATGCGCGACACCGTCTTCTGCGCGATCCCGGCCGACGCCGACCGCGAGGCCGTCGCCGCCTCCGTCAAACGGGTCGCCGAGGAGGTGGCGTCGTACGTACCCGGCTACCGGCTGCGCACCGAGCCGCAGTTCGACGACCCCTCCCCGCTGAACGGCGGGACGGCCCGCGTCGCGATCTTCCTGGAGGTGGAGGGCGCGGGCGACTACCTGCCCCCGTACGCCGGGAACCTCGACATCATGACCGCCGCCGCCACCAAGGTCGGCGAGGAGTTCGCGAAGGGACTCACCGCGTGAGCGCGCAGCCGAAGACCTACTCCGACCGCCTCGACATCCGCATCACCGACTCCTCGCTGCGCGACGGCTCGCACGCCAAGCGCCACCGGTTCACGGGCGAGGACGTACGGTCCGTGGTCGCCGCCCTCGACGCCGCCGGCGTCCCCGTCATCGAGGTCACCCACGGGGACGGGCTCGGTGGCTCCTCCTTCAACTACGGCTTCTCCCTGACCCCCGAGCAGGAACTCATCAAGATCGCCGCCGAGACGGCGCGGAACGCGAAGATCGCCTTCCTGATGCTGCCCGGCCTGGGCGTCAAGGACGACATCCGCGCCGCCCACGCGGGCGGCGGCGCGATCTGCCGGATCGCCACGCACTGCACCGAGGCCGACATCTCCGTCCAGCACTTCGGGCTCGCCCGCGAGATGGGCCTGGAGACCGTCGGCTTCCTGATGATGGCCCACTCCACCACCCCCGAGAACCTCGCCCGTCAGGCCAGGATCATGGCCGACGCCGGCTGCCAGTGCGTGTACGTCGTCGACTCCGCCGGCGCGATGGTCATGGACGAGGTCACCGACCGGGTGGCGGCGCTGGTCGCCGAGCTCGGCGACGACGCCCAGGTCGGCTTCCACGGCCACGAGAACCTCGGCCTGGGCGTGGGAAATTCGGTCGCCGCCGTACGGGCCGGGGCGCTCCAGATCGACGGCTCCACCCGCCGCCTCGGCGCGGGCGCCGGCAACACGCCCGTCGAGGCCTTCGCCGCCGTCTGCCAGAAGATGGGCCTGCGCACCGGCATCGACGTCCTGAAGATCATCGACGCGGCGGAGGACGTGGTCCGGCCCGTCATGGACGAGGAGTGCCGACTCGACCGCATGGCCCTGCTCATGGGCCACGCCGGGGTCTACTCCAGCTTCCTCAAGCACGCCTACCGGCAGGCCGAGCGCTACGGGGTCTCCGGCGCCAAGATCCTGCTCCGCGCGGGCGAACGCCGCCTGGTCGGCGGCCAGGAGGACCAACTGATCGACATCGCCCTGGAACTCGCCGCCGAGCGCTAGACCGCCCCGCCCGGGTCTCGTGCCCGCACCCGCCCGGTCAGCGCGGGCAAACCCAGCCTCGCCGGCGTTTGAGGCGCGGGGCACGGGGCGGAGCCCCGATCTTTGAGCCGCACCCGCCCAGTCAGGGCGCCAAATCCAGCCCCGCCGGCGTTTGAGGCGCGGGGGCTGGGGCGGAGCCCCAGGACACGGTGCCGCGCCCGACCGCGCACCGAAGCACACCACAACGAAGTGGAGGGCCACCCATGGCCGAACCGACCGCAGCCGACGAAGCCCCCCGCACCATCGAGGCGGCCGCAGTGCCAACCCGCTTCGCCCGCGGCTGGCACTGCCTCGGACTCGCCGCCCCCTTCCGGGACGGAACCCCGCACGAGATCGAAGCCTTCGGCACCCGTCTCGTCGTCTTCCAGAGCCAGGACACCGGCGCACTGCACGTCCTGAACGCCTACTGCCCCCACATGGGCGGCAACCTCGCCCACGGCACCGTCAAGGGCGACACCCTCGCCTGCCCCTTCCACGACTGGCGCTGGTCCGGCAACGGCCGCTGCGCCGCCATCCCCTACGCCCGCCGCGTCCCGCCCCGCGCCCGCACCCGCGCCTGGACCACCCTGGAGCGCAACGGCCAGCTCTACGTCTGGCACGACCCCGAGGGCAACCCGCCCCCGGCCGACGTCACCATCCCCGAGATCGAGGGCGCCGGCAGCCCCGAATGGAGCGACTGGAGCTGGAACTTCCTGCGCGTCGAGAACTCCAACTGCCGCGAGATCGTCGACAACGTCGTCGACATGGCGCACTTCTACTACGTGCACTACGCCTTCCCGCACTACTTCAAGAACGTCTTCGACGGCCACGTCGCCACCCAGTACATGGAGTCCACCCCGCGCGGCGACGTCGACCTCGGCACCCTCTCCACCGGCGGCGGCCTGCGCTCCGACGCCTCTTACCACGGCCCCTCCTACATGATCGACAAGCTGTGGAGCGACGTCGGCGGCGGAGTCGAGCTGGAATCCGTCCTGATCAACTGCCATTACCCGATCGACGAGAACAGCTTCATGCTCATGTACGGGGCCATCGTCAAGAAGCTCCCCGGCATGACCGACGCCCAGGCCGCCGACGCCGCCCGCCTCACCTCCGAGGGCCTCGCCGTCGGCTTCGAGCAGGACGTCGAGATCTGGCGGAACAAGACCCGCATCGACAACCCCCTCCTCACCGAAGAGGACGGCCCCGTCTACCAGCTGCGCCGCTGGTACGAGCAGTTCTACGTGGACGCCGCCGACGTCAAGGACGAGATGGTCCGCCGCTTCGAGTTCGAGATCGACACCACCCGCGCCACCGCCGCCTGGAAGGCCGAGGTCGCCGAGAACCTCGCCCGCCGCGCGGCCGGGGGCGCCTGATGCGCCCCGTCACCTGCGCGGAGTGCGGCACCGGCGTGCTGTGCGAGAAGTTCAGCCCCGCGCACACCCAGGTCCAGTGGACCGGCGAGGCCGCCGCGCTCTGCCCGCGCATCGCCGCCGAGGTGGCGGCCGGCAGGCCCAGCGCCCGCGTCCGCACCTGCCCGGAACTGCGCGCGAGCATCGAGGCCGCCGTCCGGGAGGGCCGCCTGGAGGTGCCCACCGATGTCTGACCTCCCCTCCTTTACGTCGGCCCCTGCGGCGGCGGTCCCGCAGGCGGCCCCCGCTCCGCCCCGAGGCGGAGCCACCGGCACGCTGCGGGTGCGCGTCCGCCGGCGCGTGCAGGAGACCCCGGAGGCCGTCTCCCTCGTCCTGGACCCGGAACTCCCCTACTCACCCGGGCAGTTCCTCACCGTCCGGATCCCGGGCGGCGCCGCCCGCTGCTACTCCCTGGCCAGCTCCCCGCACACCGGCGAGCCCATGCGGATCACCGCCAAACGGGTACCCGGCGGGCGCGGCTCCGGCTGGATCTGCGACACGGTGGCCCCGGGCGACGAACTGGAGGTCCTGCCGCCCGCGGGCACCTTCACCCCCGGCCCCGGCGGCCTCGACCGGGACCTCCTCCTGGTCGCGGGCGGCAGCGGGATCACCCCCGTGCTCTCCCTCGCCAAGTCGGCGCTGGCGGCGGGCCGGGGGAGCGTCGCCCTGCTGTACGCCAACCGCGACCCCGAGTCGGTGATCTTCCGGGACGAGCTGTGGGGGCTGGCCGAGGCGCATCCGGGCCGGCTGACCGTCACCCACTGGCTGGAGACCCTCCAGGGGCTGCCGACCGCCGTGCAACTCGGCGCGCACCTGGCCCCGTACGCCGGCCGCGACGCCTACCTGTGCGGGCCCGGCCCGCTGATGGACGCCGCCGAGAGCGCGCTCCGCTCGGTCGGGGCCGCGCCGCGCCGGATCCACCGCGAGCGGTACTTCTCGCTGAGCGCGGACGTCTTCGCGGCGCCCCCGCCCCCGGCCCCCGCGAGGGGCGGGACCACCGCCGAGGTGGAACTCGACGGAGAACGCCACACCGTGCCCTGGCCCCAGGGGACCCCTCTGCTCGACGCGCTGCTCGCGGCCGGCGTCGCGGCCCCGTACTCCTGCCGGGAGGGGGCCTGCAGCGCCTGCTGCTGCCGGGTCGTGGCGGGCGAGGTCACGATGGCCCGCAACGAGGTCCTGGACCGGGAGGACCTGGCCGAGGGCTACGTCCTGGCCTGCCAGGCGCTCCCGCTCGGCCGTGACCCCGTGCGGATCACCTACGACTAGAACCGCGGGCGGCAGGGAAGGGCTTGGGCATGCCTGCCGTTGTCACTCTTGCCGTCGTCGGCGCGGGGAACCGGGGCACCGGCTACGCGCGCTGGGTCCTGGCCCACCCGCAGCGGGCCAGGGTCGTCGCCGTCGCCGAACCGCGCACGGTCCGGCGGGAGCGGCTGGCGGCCGCCCACGGCATCGAGCCCGGGTCGGCGGTGGGCGACTGGCGGGAGCTGGCCGCCCGCGGGCGGATCGCGGACGCGGTGCTGATCTGCACCCTGGACCGTGACCACCTGGAGCCGGTGCTGGCGTTCGCCGCACTGGGCTGCCACATCCTGCTGGAGAAGCCGATGGCGCTGACGGAGGACGAGTGCCGGCGCATCGTGGACGCGGTGGAGCGGGCCGGGGTGACCCTCTCGGTCGGCCACGTCCTGCGCTACACCCCCTACACGCGGGCGCTGAAGGCCGTCGTCGACTCCGGACGGCTCGGGGAGGTCGTCAGCGTCCAGCACCTGGAGCCGGTCGGCTTCTGGCACCAGGCCCACTCGTTCGTACGGGGCAACTGGCGCCGCGAGGACGAGGCGACGACCATGCTGATGGCCAAGTCCTGCCACGACCTGGACTGGCTCCAGTACGTGCTCGGCGGGCCGCCCGTCCGCGTCTCCAGCTTCGGCCGCCTCTCCCACTTCAGGCCCGGCAACAGGCCCGCCGGCGCGGCGGACCGCTGCCTGGACTGCGCCGTGGAGAGCGCCTGCCCGTACTCCGCCACGCGCGAGTACGGCGACCGGCTGGCCCGCGGCGAGCACACCTGGCCGCTGAACGTGCTCGTCGACGAGTTCACGCCGGAGGCACTGGAGAGCGCGCTGCGGGAGGGACCGTACGGGCGGTGCGTGTACGCCTGCGACAACGACGTGGTCGACCACCAGGTGGTGGCCATGGAGTTCGACTCCGGAGCCACGGCCACCTTCACGATGACCGCCTTCACCGAGCAGGCGGACCGCCAGACCCGCATCTTCGGGACCCGCGGCGAGCTGCGGGGCGACGGGAAGAGCCTGCGCGTCTACGACTTCCTGACGCGGACCGAGGAGGCCGTCGCCGCCGGCGGGGGAGGGCCGATGGACGCCGCCGGGGGCCACGGCGGCGGCGACGCCGGCCTCATGGACGCCTTCGTCTCCGCCGTCGCCACCGGCAACCCGGGGCTGGTGAAGTCCGGCCCGCGGGAATCCCTCACCAGCCACCTCACCGTGCCGGCTGCCGAACGGGCCCGCCGCTACGGCACCGTGGAACCCGTGGGACTCCCGGACTAGGGAGCCAGGCGCTGCGCCAGTTCCCCGGCATCGGCCAGGAACCAGGTCTGCCGCCCCCGGTTGCACTCGCGGACGAAGTCCCGCAGCGCCGAACTGGCCTCGGTGTGCCGGGAGATGTCGCCGAGGACCACCATGCCCATGCGGTACTGGGCGAACTTCTGGACGATCTCGCCCGCGACGCGGGTGCGCAGCCGGAAGAAGTCGTCGCCGAACCGCTCGGCGGGGATGACGACCCACTGGGCACCCTGGTACGAGGCATTGCCGATGAAGTCCAGCGCGTCGGCCACCGCGGCGATGGGCTCGCCCTCGGCGGCGCACATCAGGACGGGGATGTCGTGGATGGTCTGCAGGCTGCTCATGGGCTCCAACGTAACGGGCCCGGCCCCCTGGCGAGGGGTCGGGTCCGTGAGGTATCAGTACCCGCTACATCCACTCGCTGAACCGCAGCCAGCCCATCATGTTGTCCATCGCCTGTGCGGACACCGCCGGTTGCAGCTCCCGCGCCGGGTCGGCGGCCGGGCTCCCGGCGCGCCCCGGCCCGTACAGCTCGCGCCACACGGCCCGCGCGCACGCCGCGACCACCGGTCCCAGCCGGGCCAGTTCGCGCTCGCCCCGGCAGGAGGAGACCGAGACGGCGGCGATGGCCCGGCCCGCGCCCCGCAGCGGCGCCGCCACGCAGGAGATGCCGCGGAAGCTCTCCTCCCGGTCGTAGGCCACCCCGCGCTCGCGGGTCGCCGCCAGCTCCGAGCGCAGCGCGAGCGGCCGGATCAGCGTGCGGGCCGTACGCGGCCGCAGCCCCTGGGCCAGTACGTGCTCCACCGCCGCCGGATCGCTGAAGGCGAGGACCGCCTTGCCGGCGGCCGTGCAGTACGCGGGCATCCGCCCGCCCACCCGGGAGGGCACGGCCGTGGCCTCCGAGCCGCCGATCCGCTCCAGGCAGACCACCTCCGCCCCGTCCAGCACGGAGAGGTGCACCAGCCGGCCCGTCTGCTCGTGCAGTGCGTGCAGGAGGGGGAGGGCGGCCCGGCGCAGCCGGTTGTGGTGGGAGGCCAGCGCGCCCAGCTCCAGCATCCGCATGCCCATCCGGTAGTCCCGGCCCTCGCGGTCCAGCCAGCGCAGCTGCACCAGCTGGTCGAGGATCCGGTGGGCGGAGGAGCGCGGGATTCCGGAGCGGCGTACGACCTCGGTGAGCGAGAGCCGCGGCTGCGGACCCTCGAAGGCGCCCAGCACCCGCGCGGCCTTCTCCAGCAGCGACAGCGGTGCGAGCTCGGACTCCATGACCTGGTCAAGCACGAGGAACCCCCTGCGTGAGGCGTTGGGGCGACCCTGCCACGGGCCCCCGGGCGGAGGGAAGAACCGGGACCCATGTATTTCATTCAGTAATACTTCGGGTAGCCAGGTGCGGCCCCGGGACCGGCTTCCCACTCAGCGGGAACCGCCCGTTCCACGCCCCCGACCCCCGGGCGTACGGTCACCGCACCTCGAAGCCGCCGACCCTGAGAAAGGGACACCATGAGCGACGAAGACGTCCTCGACGCAGTCCGAGCCCTCGCCCCGGTCCTGCGCGAACGCGCCGCCGAAGCGGAGGCCCAGCGCAAGGTGCCCGAGGCGAGCATCAAGGAGCTCGCCGACACAGGCTTCTTCCGCCTCCTCCAGCCCAAGGCCCACGGCGGACTCGCCGCCCACCCCGCCGTCTTCTACGCCGCCGTCAAGGAGATCGCCAAGGCCTGCGGCTCCACCGGCTGGGTCGCCTCCGTCGTCGGCGTGCACCCCTGGCACGTCGCGCTCTACGACCCCCGCGCACAAGAAGAGGTCTGGGGCAAGGACCGCGACACCCGCATCTGCTCCTCCTACGCCCCCACAGGCCAGGTCACCCCCGTCGACGGCGGCTTCACCCTCAGCGGCCGCTGGCACTTCTCCTCCGGCTGCGACCACACCGACTGGGCCCTGCTCGGCGGACTCGTCACCGACGCCGACGGCCGGCCCGTGGACATGCGGACCTTCCTCGTCCCCCGCTCCCAGTACCGCGTCGACGAGGTCTGGGACACCGTCGGACTGCGCGGCTCCGGCTCCAACGACATCACCCTGGACCAGGTCTTCGTCCCCGAGCACCGGGCCCTGAGCTTCGGACCGGTCACCGCCCTCCAGGTCCCCGGCCACCGGGTCAACCCCGAGCCGCTCTACCGGCTCCCGTACGCGGCCGTCTTCACCACCACCATCTCGACCCCGATCGTCGGGATCGCCGAAGGCGCGTACGAGGACCACGTCGCCGCCACCCGCGAACGCTTCCGCATCTCCTACGGCCAGCAGGTCGCCGAGGACCCCTTCGCGCAGGTCCGCATCGCCCGCGCCGCCAGCGACATCGACGCCTCCTGGCTCCAGCTCCGGCGCAACATCACCGAGCTGTACGCCCTCGCCGAAGCCGGCGCGGAACTGCCGATGCCGCTGCGCACCCGGGCCCGCCGCGACCAGGTCCTCGCCACCGAGCGCTGCGTCGCCGCCGTCGACCTCCTCATGGAGAACGCGGGCGGCAGCGCGATGCGCACCGGCCCCAACCCCGTCCAGCGGGCCTGGCGCGACGTCCACACCGGGCGCGGCCACGCCGCCAACGACCCCGAGCGGGCCCTGGTCCTCTTCGGCCAGGGCGCCCTCGGCCTCGACATCCAGGACACGATGCTTTGAATCCTCCCCTCCGAAGAGGGGATTCCTGGCTCACGCCGCCTGTTGGACCAGCGGCCCATCAGGTCTTCCACGATCAACGCCAGCCGGGTTGAAACCAGCCCGGATCGTAGGGATGCGAAAGGAGGACGTGCGTGCTTGGCTCTCGCGACGCAATGTCCACAATGCGTGCTATCGGTTCGGGCGGGGGCTCGTACACGTTTCAGAACACCTCGCGCACCGTAAAGGCCGGCGCGCTCACCCTCCACTTCCACGAGGCCGGGCCCGCGCACCCGGACGCCCCCGTCGTGATCATGCTGCACGGCGGCGGCCCCGGCGCCTCCGGCTGGTCCAACTTCGGAGGCAACCTCCCCCACTTCGCCGAGCACTTCCGCACCCTGCTCGTCGACCAGCCCTGCTACGGCCGCTCCGACAAACCCGAACCCGACCGCGACTACTTCACCTACAGCGCCCGCGCCCTCGTCGCCCTCATGGACGAACTGCGCATCGAGCGCGCCCACTTCATCGGGAACTCCCTCGGCGGCGGCACCGCCACCCGCCTCGCCCTCGACCACCCCGACCGGGTGGACAAGCTCCTGCTCATGGGCCCCGGCGGGATCTCCCTCAACCTCTTCTCCGCCGACCCCACCGAAGGCATCAAGCGCCTCTTCGAGTTCAGCCTCGCTCCCGAGCCCACCCGCGAACAGATGCGCACCTTCCTCACCACCCTCGTGTACGACCCGGCCATCGTCACCGACGAACTGGTGGAGGAGCGCTACCGCCAGGCCACCGACCCCGAGGCCGCCCTCGGCAACGCCCGAATGGCCGCCTCCTTCGCCACCTGGCCCGAGGACACCATGCTCTGGCGCGAGGCCCACCGCATCACCCGGCCCGTGCTCCTGACCTGGGGCCGCGAGGACCGCGTCAACCCCGTCGACGGCGCCTTCCTCGCCCTGAAGGCCATCCCCGACGCCCGGCTCCACGTCTTCCCGCGCTGCGGCCACTGGGCGCAGACCGAGGCCGCCGCCGAGTTCAACCGCCTCGCCACCGACTTCTTCCGCCACTAGGAGCCTTCACATGGACATCCGCGCACTCGGCTACCTCCGCATCGAGACCGCCGACCTCGCCGCGTGGCGTACGTACGTCCTCGACATCCTCGGTATGACCGAGGCCCAGGGCACCACGGACACACAGCTGAACGTCCGCATCGACGACCGCATCCACCGCTTCCAGTTCGTCACCGGCACTCAGGACCGGCTGCTCGCCGCCGGCTTCGAGCTTCCGAACGCCCGCGCTCTGGAAGACGCCGCCGCCGAGCTGGAGGCCGCCGGATACGCCGTCAAGGAGGGCGACGCCGCCACCCTCGCCGACCGGCGCGTCCAGGGCCTGGTCCACTGCGAGGACCCCAGCGGCAACCCGCTGGAGCTCTACTGGGGCCAGGCCCAGGACCACACCCCGCTCGCCGCCCCCTACGGGAACCGCTTCGTCACCGGCGATCTGGGCCTCGGCCACGTCGTCCTCCCGGCCCCCGACACCGAGGCCACCCTCGACTTCTACGAGAACCTCCTCGGCTTCCAACTGCGCGATTCGATGAAGCTGCCCCCGGTCGCGGTCCCCACCGGCGAGCCCGGCCGCGACTTCCACTGGATGCACTTCCTCAGCCCCAACCGCCGCCACCACAGCCTCGGCCTCTACCCGGGCGCGCTGCCGCCCGGCATCGTCCACTTCATGGTCGAGCTGGGCACCCTCGACGACGTCGGCTACTGCCTGGACCGGATGAACAGGGCGGGCATCCCCATCGCCTCCACCCTCGGCCGGCACTCCAACGACCACATGGTCTCCTTCTACGCGCAGGCCCCCGGCGGCTTCCAGGTCGAATACGGCTGGGACGGGCTGATCGTCGATCCCGCCACCTGGACGGCGAAGGAGATCACCGCGGACAGCTTCTGGGGCCACCAGTGGAACGGCTGATCGACCCGGCCGCGTTCCGTGAGGTGCTCGGCTCCTTCGCCTCCGGCATCACCGTCGTCGCGGCCGCCGGGGACGACGGCCGCCCGGTGGGCCTGGCCTGCCAGTCCTTCGCCTCCCTCTCCCTGGACCCGCCGCTGGTCCTGCTGTGCGTGGGCCGGTCCTCCTCCAGCTGGCCCGCCGTACGGGCCGCCGGACGGTTCGGGGTGAGCATCCTCGCCGAGGAGCAGCGGGCGGTCTGCGAGGCCCTCGGGCGGCGCGGCGGCGAGAAGTTCGAGGGCGTGGACTGGGAGCTGTCGGAGCACGGCGCCGTCCGCGTCCGAGGGTCGCTCGCCACCGTCGACTGCGCCCTCGAAGCCGTCCACGAGGCCGGGGACCACTACCTCGTGACCGCCCGGGTCCTCGAACTGACCGCCCGCGACGGCGGATCGCCCCTGCTGTACTTCCGCAGCGCCTACGCCACCGGAGCCTTCGGATGACATCTGAGCACGAGTCCGCATACGAGTATGACGTGGTCGTGGTGGGGTCCGGCGCGGCCGGCCTCGCCGCGGCCGTCACCGCCCGACTGCGCGGCCTTTCCGCCCTCGTCGTCGAGAAGACCGACAAGTACGGCGGCTCCACCGCCCTGTCCGGCGGCGCCATCTGGGTCCCCGGCAACCTCCACCTCGACCGGGCGGGCCTCGCCGACACCCACGACAAGGCCCGCGCCTACCTCGACGCCACCGTCGGCGACCGCGTCCCGGCCGCCCGCAAGGACGCGTACCTTTCCCACGGGCCGTGCATGGTCCGCGAGTTCCACGACCGCACCGAGATCCGCTTCATGTACACCCCCGGCTACCCGGACTACTTCCCCGAGGCCCGGGGCGGCATGGCGCAGGGCCGCTCCGTCGAGCCGTGCATCGTGGATCTCAACCGTCTGGGCGCCCTGCGCCACGGCATGCGCCGGGCGGGCCTGCCCACCTACGGGCTGACGATGACCTCGTACGACTTCCGCTTCCTGAACATGGTCGGCCGCACCTGGGCGGGCAGGAAGACGTCCCTGAAGGTCGGGGCGCGGGCGCTGGGGGCGCTGGTCACCGGCCGCAGGCTGCTCTCCCTCGGCGAGGCGCTGATCGCCCGGATGCGGCTCTCCCTGGACCGGCTCGGCGGGGAGCTGTGGCTGTCGGCGCCGCTGACCGGGCTGGTCACGGACGCCGCGGGCCGGGTGACGGGCGTACGGGTGGACCGCGAAGGCCGCGAGGTGACCGTACGTGCCCGGGGCGGGGTGGTACTGGCCTCGGGCGGGTTCTCGCACGACCAGGCGCTCCGGGAGAAGCACCTGCCCGCGCCCACCTCGACGGCCTGGACGCACGCCTCGGAGGGCCAGACCGGCGACGCCCTGCGGCTCGGTGAGGAACTGGGGGCCGCCACCGACCTGCTGGACAAGGTCTGGGGCGCGCCCTCGGTGTGCCCGCCGGGCGAGAAGCCGTTCTTCCTGGTCGCCGACCGCGGCATCCCGGGGATGGTGATCGTCGACGAGGCGGGGGAGCGGTACGCCAACGAGGCGCTGCCCTACCACGCGTTCGTGGACCGGATGTACGCCGCCGACCGCCCGGAGGCCAGGACGGTGCCGTCCTGGCTGATCCTCGACACCCGCTCCAAGGCCCGCTACCTCTTCGCCGGCCTCTTCCCCGGGCAGCCCTTCCCCGCGTCGTGGTCGAAGAGCGGCTTCCTGAGGAAGGCGGACACGGTGGAGGAACTGGCCCGGCGGATCGCCGCGCCCGGCCTGCCCGCGGCCGTCCGCCGCTTCAACGCATTCGCCGAGGCGGGCAGGGACGAGGACTTCGGGCGCGGCGAGAGCGTCTACGACCGCTACTACGGCGACCCGACCCTGCCGAACCCGAACCTGGCGCCGCTCGTGAAGGCCCCCTTCTACGCCGTCCCCGTGCACCCGGGGGACATCGGCACCAAGGGCGGCCTCGTCACGGACGGGGACGGCCGGGTGCTGCGCGAGGACGCCACGCCCATCGAGGGCCTCTACGCCTCCGGCAACTGCTCGGCGGCGGTGATGGGGGAGACCTACCCCGGGCCGGGCGCGACGATCGGCCCGGCCATGGCCTTCGGCTGGGCCGCGGTCAACGCCATCGCCGCGGCCCTCGGCGGTCAGGACAGCTTGCCGTCGTAGTCCGGCAGCTTGACGGTGCGCTCGGCGTGCCCGCCGACCAGGTCGCTCTCGTTGTTGCCGATGTTGGCGATGATCGTGTAGCCGCGGGCCTCGATCTCGGCGCGCTTGCCGGTCTTGTAGGCGCTGACCTGGTCGAACAGGTCGGGCAGATCGCGGACGTAGAGCCCGGAGACCGGGTAGCCGACCGCCTTGAGGTTCCGCTCGGTGAGGGAGTACACGATCCCGGGGCGGGCGGTGACGAAGAAGACGGCGACCCCGCGGTCGTTCGCGTACCGGGTCAGCTCGCGGACCTTGGCGATCGCGGGGGTCGGGAACGTCCAGAACCAGTGGAAGTCCGTCTCCAGCGAGGTGTTGTCGATGTCGAGGACGATCGCGGGCTTCTCACCGGCGGGGGAGGCGGCGATGCGCTGCTCGATGGCGGGGCGGGCGGCGTCGATGACGGCGGCCACGTCGCGCTGCCAGGTGGCGTAGTCGATGCCGAGGATCGCCGCGTTTCCGCCAGGTGCGGATGCGGTGACGGACGCCGGCGCGGCCGGGGCCGCCTGGGCGGCGGTGGCCGGAACCAGGGTCAGGACGGCGGCCGCTGCGGCCACCGCGGCGGCGGTGGTGGCGGTACGGGTGCTGCGCATGGGGGACGCTCCTCGATCACGCGTTGGCATGTACGTGATCAGAGTTGGCGAGATCCACACCGATGTCTACTGGTCGGTAGGAAACTTTTTGTGGCCACGCGGTGAATCCGGTGGGACTCAAGTCCGGAAGCACCGCGTCCTGTTCGGGGCTAGGTATCGCAGTCCAGGACGGTGTGGCACAGCCCGCACCGCGCCCTCAGCCGTCCGCGCACCGGCACCCGCAGCCCCTGCCCGCACACCGGGCAGGGGAAGCTCACCCGCAGGCCGCCGTCGCGGCGTTCGAAGCGGTATGCCGTGCCGTACGCCGCCCCCTGCCCCGAAGCCGCCCCGGCCCGGCGGTCCTTGGCGTAGCGCAGCCGCGCCACCGGGCCCGCGGCGGTCAGGGGAGGCCGGCGCAGGTCCCGCTCGGCCATGGCGCGGCCGCGCGCGTAGGCCTCGTACGCCTGCGGGCTGGTGAACCAGGCGGAGAGGTCCTCGCCGGTCAGCCGGGAGCGGCGGGCGAGGACGTACCCGAACTCCTCGGGGGTGAGGTAGCCGAGCTTCTGGTGGGTCAGGGCGTCCTCGCGGTACGCGTCGAGCAGCAGCCAGCCGACGCCGAGGTAAGCGGCGGCGGTGTCGGTGAGGATCTCGTTCTCCGCGGTGGCCGGGAAGGACAGGCCCAGGCGGTGCAGCAGGACGTGGGTGACCTCGTGGGCCAGGGCCGCCGCCAGATCGCGCCGGTGGACGCGGAAGCGGTCGTTGGCCTCGATGAAGTACTCGGGCCCCGCCGCGAGCTCCACGGTGGCCGCCTCCTCCATCGGCCGGAAGCTGACCACCATGCGCGCGTCGGGCAGCCGCAGCGCGCGCACGATCGCCGAGGCCACGCGCTGGGCCCCCAGGTGCAGGTCGTCGTCGGTCGTGAAGGTGGCGTCGGCGGGGGTGAGGCTGTCGGCGTAGGCGCGGATCCCGTCGGCCGAGAGCCGCCGGAAGAGCGCGGTGATCGAGGCGCGCACCGTCTCCAGGTGGGGAAATCCGTGCTCGATCGGGCTGCGGCGCCCGCCGTTCTCCGTCATGCCGCCTCCAGGGCCGGAAGTTGTCCGAAAACGCGTTCTTGATGCCCGCCATACGTCGGATGTGTCATGGACTCGTCATTCACCCGATGGCACGCACGGCCCAACCCCCCACGAAAGGCAGTGTGTTGACTGTGAGTACCCTTGTGCGGTTCATGAAGCGGACCCTCGCCGTCGGCGCGGTCGCCCTCGCCGCCGTCAGCCTCCAGCCCGGCTCCGCCACCGCCTCCACCGCACCCGTCGTCGGCGGCACCCGCGCCGCCCAGGGCGAGTTCCCCTTCATGGTGCGCCTCTCCATGGGCTGCGGCGGCGCCCTCTACACCCAGCAGATCGTCCTCACCGCCGCCCACTGCGTCGACGGATCCGGCAACAACACCTCCATCACCGCCACCGCCGGGGTCGTCGACCTCAACAGCTCCAGCGCCATCAAGGTCAAGTCCACCAAGGTCCTCCAGGCCCCCGGCTACAACGGCTCGGGCAAGGACTGGGCGCTGATCAAGCTCGCCAAGCCGATCAACCTCCCGACGCTCAAGATCGCCGAGACCAAGGCCTACGACAACGGCACCTTCACCGTCGCCGGCTGGGGCGCCACCCGCGAAGGCGGCGGCCAGCAGCGCTACCTGCGCAAGGCCACCGTCCCCTTCGTCTCCGACGCCGACTGCCAGGCCGCCTACGGCAGCTCCCTCGTCCC
The DNA here is from genome assembly GCF_043201175.1 of Streptomyces sp. NPDC048337. NCBI lineage: Bacteria > Bacillati > Actinomycetota > Actinomycetes > Kitasatosporales > Streptomycetaceae > Streptomyces > Streptomyces sp. NPDC048337. The sequence continues at coordinate 5,629 of NZ_JBICYR010000009.1, read as the reverse complement.
GGGCGAGGAGATCTGCGCCGGCTTCCTCGACCAGGGCGGCGTCGACACCTGCCAGGGCGACTCCGGCGGCCCGATGTTCCGCCGCGACAACGCCGGAGCCTGGATCCAGGTCGGCATCGTGAGCTGGGGCGAAGGCTGCGCCCGGCCCGACTACCCCGGCGTCTACACCGAGGTCTCCACCTTCGCCTCCGCGATCAAGTCCGCGGCGGCCACCCTGTAGCCCCTCCTCCTCCTTCCGGCCGGTCGGCAACCGGCCGGAAGGACGAGGCGCCATGCCCCGAATGTACGTAACGTCGGCTGACGGGCCGCGAGGCTGCGGTTGCGGGCCGACCTCCGCACCGGTCCCATGGAACGAGACCATCGGCATCGGGCGACAGTGGGGCAGGCAGCGCATGGCGATCAGAGTGGTCATCGCGGACGACCAGGAGATGGTCAGAACCGGATTCCGGATGATCCTCGAAAGCCAGCCGGACATCGAGGTCGTCGCCGACGTCGTCGATGGCGAGGCGGCACTGGCCGCGGTCGCCGAACACCGCCCCGACGTCCTCCTGCTCGACATCCGCATGCCGAAGCTCGACGGCCTGGAGGTGACCCGCCGCCTCTCCGGCACCACGGGCCCCTCCGGCAGCACCGACACACCCCGCATCGTCATCGTCACCACCTTCGACCTCGACGAGTACGTCCACGCGGCGCTCCACGGCGGAGCCTCCGGCTTCCTCCTGAAAGACGCCAGCCCGGCCATGCTGGTTGAAGCGGTACGCGCGGCCGCCGTCGGCGACTCGCTGGTCTCCCCGGCCATCACCGTTCGCCTGCTGCGCGAGATGGCCCCGCGCACCCCCGCCGCCCAGGCGGCCCGCCGCCCCGGCGAACCCCTGACCGAGCGGGAACGCGAGGTCGTCCGCTGCCTCGCCCGCGGCCTGACGAACGCCGAGATCGCCCGCGAGCTCTTCGTCTCCCTCTCCACGGTCAAAACCCACCTGGCCAACGTCCAGGCCAAACTCGACGCCCGCAACCGCGTCGAAATCGCCGCCTGGGCCTGGGAAAGCGGCCTGGCCGCCACAACGGCGTGACCCCCGGTCCCCCCGCCGGCCAAATCCAGCCCCGCCGGCGTTCGAGGCGCGACGTCCGGGGCGGAGCCCCGGGGAGCCGGGGCGCAGGTGCCCCGACGCCGGGCGCCCCCGCCGCCACGGGCCCTCGTACGACCAGCGGCCCCCGCGGGGGAGCGGCACCGTGAGCCCCCTCTCCGGCTGGGCCCGCCGCAACCCCCACACCGCCAACTGGGTCCGCCTCTGCCTCTCCCTCGTCCTCCTCGCCCTCGTCACCTTCGAGGGCGTCGTCCTGGCCCGCCAGCCCAGCGCCCCGCACGCCACCGTCTGGGTGTCCGGCATCCTCGTGTGCCTCAGCGCAGCGCCCTGGCCCCGCATCCCCCTCCTCGCCCGCGCCTGGTTCGCCGCCACCGTCACCTGGACCGCCACCCTCCTCCTCATCTTCGGCAACCACCCCATCGTCGTCTGGGGCGGCGGCGAGGCCGTCGCCCTCCTCGTCCTCCTCACCCAGGTCCTGCTGCGCGCCCCCGCCCGGACCGCCGCCGTCCTCGGCCCCCTCCTCGGCCTCGGCTGCATGGCCGTACCCGTCCGGGACACCGACCCCGGCCGGTTCACCCTCCTCTTCTCCGTCCTGACCGTGGTCGTCGGCGCGTTCTCGCTGCTCCTGCGCCTCCAGTCGGTCCAGCGCGTGCGCGAACTGCGCGCCGTCCGCACCGCCGAACGCCTCGAGCTCGCCCGCGAGCTCCACGACCTCGTCGCCCACCACGTCACCGGCATCGTCGTCGAGGCGCGCGCCGCCCGCTTCACCAAGGTCTCCGCGGAACGCGCCGGCGAGATCTTCGGCCGGATCGAGAGCGCCGGCGGCGAGGCCCTCGGCTCGATGCGCCGCCTCGTCACCGTCCTCCGCGAGAGCGACGGCCCCGACGGCACCGAAGCCCCCGGCGGTCGCACCAGCCCAGTCGCCGGCCTCGCCGACATCCGCGTCCTCACCGAACGCTTCTCCGTCACCGGCCCGCCCGTCGTCCTCTACGTGGAGGCCGGCCTCCAGGACCGCCTCCCCGCCGACGTTGCCGCCACCGCCCACCGCATCGTCCTGGAGGCCCTCACCAACATCGGCAAGCACGCCGCGACCGCCACCGCCGTCCGCATCGGCCTGCGCACCGTCCCCGCCGGCCTGGAGGTCCGTATCGCCGACGACGGCGGCCGCCCCGCCAAACTCTCCGAGAACGCCCGCGGCGGCGGCTACGGCCTCGCGGGCATGGCCGAACGCGCCGAGGCCCTCGGCGGCTCCCTCACCGCCGGCCCGGCCCCGGAAGGCGGCTGGCTGGTCACCGCGACCCTGCCGCTGTAGGGGCGGCCGCGGCCGGTATCCGTCTCACTGGCCGACTGCCCGAACGAACACCCGCCCCCGCCACGTATTCTCGGGAACCATGAACAACAGCGACATCGACGAGACCGACGCGCACGTCTCCGCCGAGCTCGCCCGCCTGCGGGACAGCATCGACAACATCGACGCGGCCGTGGTCCACATGCTCGCCGAGCGCTTCAAGTGCACCCAGCAGGTCGGCCACCTCAAGGCCAGGCACCACCTGCCCCCGGCCGACCCCGGCCGCGAGGCCAGCCAGATCGCCCGGCTCCGCCAGCTCGCGGAGAACGCCAAGCTCGACCCGGCCTTCGCCGAGAAGCTCCTGAACTTCATCATCGCCGAGGTCATCCGCCACCACGAGACCATCGCCGCGGCCGAAGAGTAGACCCCCCGTACCCCCGCGCCTCAAACGCCGGCAGCGGCAAAATCCAGCCCCTCCGGTGTTTGAGGAGCGGGGTCCGGGGCGGAGCCCCGATCTTTGCGCCGCACGGGCCCACCGCCCAAGCCACGCCGGCCCGCCCGGCAGGGCCCCGGCAGGGCCTGGTGCCCCCTACGGCCCAGCGCAGCGGTGGGGCAGCATGGGCCCCATGTCCGCACTGACGCGCAACGAAGCGCAGCTCCGAGCACAGCTCCTCGACGTCCACCACTACAACGTCGGCCTCGACCTCACCACCGGCGACGACACCTTCGAGTCCGCCACCGTCATCCGGTTCACCACCCGCACCGCCGGAGACACCTTCCTGGAGCTGAAACCGGACCTCCTGCGCTCCGTCGCCCTCGACGGCACGGCCCTCGACCCGGCCGCCCTCGACGGCAACCGCTTCCCGCTCACCGGCCTCACCCCCGGCCCCCACGAGCTGCACGTCGACGCCCGCATGCGCTACTCCCGCACCGGCGAGGGCCTGCACCGCTTCACCGACCCCGCGGACGGAGAGACGTACGTCTACACCCAGATGTTCCTGGACGACGTCCAGCGCGTCTTCCCCGCCTTCGACCAGCCCGACCTGAAGGCCGTCTTCGAGTTCACCGTCACCGCCCCCGCGCACTGGACCGTCCTCACCAACGGCATCACCACGCGCGTCGGCGACCGGGACACGGACGGCGGCGCCGCCGGCCTCTGGCAGTCCGCCCCGACACCCGTCATCTCCACCTACCTCGCCGCCGTCGCCGCCGGCCCCTGGCACAGCGTCCGCACCGAGCACGCCGGCCTGCCCTTCGGCATCCACTGCCGCCGGTCCCTCGCCCCCCACCTGGACGCCGACGCCGAAGAGATCCTCTCCGTCACCACGGCCTGCTTCGACCGCTACCACGAGAAGTTCACCGAGCCCTACCCCTTCGACTCCTACGACCAGGCCTTCGTCCCCGAGTTCAACGCGGGCGCCATGGAGAACCCCGGCCTCGTCACCTTCCGCGACGAGTTCGTCTTCCGCTCCGCCGTCACCGACACCGAACGCCAGCGCCGCGCCATGGTCATCGCCCACGAGATGGCCCACATGTGGTTCGGCGACCTCGTCACCCTCGCCTGGTTCGACGACATCTGGCTCAACGAGTCCTTCGCCGAGTACATGGGCTACCAGACCCTCACCGAAGCCACCCGCTTCACCGGCACCTGGACCGAATTCGGCATGGAGCGCAAGCCCTGGGGCTACGACGCCGACCAGCGCCCCTCCACCCACCCCGTCGCCCCCGACCCCGACGACGTCCCCGACACCGCCTCCGCCCTCCTCAACTTCGACGGCATCTCCTACGCCAAGGGCGCCTCCGCCCTGCGCCAGCTCGTCGCCTGGCTCGGCGAGAAGGACTTCCTGGCTGGCATCAACACCCACTTCGCCCGCCACAAGTTCGCCAACGCCTCCCTCGCCGACTTCGTGGACTCCCTCGCCGCCCACACCGAACGCGACGTCCACGCCTGGGCCGACGTCTGGCTGCGTACCACCGGCATCGACACCCTCGCCCCGCAGATCGACGAGGCCGCCGACGGCTGGACCCTCACCGTCGACCGCCACGGCAGCCGCCCCCACCACATCGCCGTCGGCGTCTACGACCACGACCCCGTCGACGCCCGCATCCTCGAACTGCGCGAACTCCTCGACCTCGACGTCCCCTCCGGCGACGTGGTATCCGCGAGCGGACCGCGCCCCGCCCTCCTCGTCCTCAACGACGCCGACCTCACCTACGCCAAGGTCCGCCTCGACGAAACCTCCGTCCAAACCGCCCTGAGCGGCCTCTCCGGCATCCCGGACCCGCTCACCCGCGCCGTCGTATGGAACTCCCTGCGCGACATGGTCCGCGACGGCGAACTGGAGCCGGAGGCCTACCTGATGACCGCCGCCGCCCACCTGCACCAGGAACGCGACCTGGCCGTCGTCCAGGGCGTCCTCGCCTTCGCCCGCAACCACATCGCCGTACGCTACGTCGCCCCCCAGGAGCGGCCGGCCGCCCTGGCCACCATCACCTCCATCGCCCGGGACCTCCTGCGGCGCACCGAGGACGGCTCCGACCCCGGCCTGCGGCTCACCGCCGTCCGCGCCCTCGTCGACAGCGCCACCCAGCCCGACACCATCGCCGCCTGGCTCGCCGACGACACCGTCCCCGGCGGCCCCGAGCTCGACCCCGAACTGCGCTGGCGCATCCTGGCCCGCCTCGCCGTCCTCGGCGCGGTGGGGGAGCGGGACATCGACGCCGCCCTCGCCGCCGACCCCAGCGCCACCGGCGAGGAAGGCGCCGCCCGCTGCCGCGCCGCGCTCCCCACGGCCGAGGCCAAGGCCGCCGCCTGGCAGCGCCTCTTCCACGACGACAGCCTCTCCAACTACCTCTTCAGCGCCACCGCCCAGGGCTTCTGGCAACCCGAACAGGCCGACCTCGTACGGGAGTACGTGACCCGCTTCTACCCGGAGGCCGTCGCCCTCGGCGCCCGCCGAGGCCCCGCCATCGGCGAGGCCGCCGGCCGCTGGGCCTTCCCCGCCTACGCCATCGACGAGATCAACCTCCGGGCCGGCCGCGCCTGCCTGGACAACCCCGACATCCTCCCGCTGCTGCGCCGCAAGCTCGTCGACCAGCTCGACGACCTCGCCCGCGCCCTCCGCATCCGCACCCCCTGACCCCACCGGCGCCCCCCCCCCGGGGGGGGGGGGCCCCCCCCACCCCCCCCCCCGGGGGGGGGGGGCGGGGCCCCCCCCCCCCGGGCCCCGCCCCAATCGGGCCCCCCCGCGGGCGT